>JBEPWC010000001.1:0-769 GCA_041642615.1 Sulfurimonas sp.
ACGAATTACATGCTAAAGCTGAAAAAATAGTTATGGATGCTAAACTGGAGGCTGCAGCTTTAAGAGAAAAAGTAATTGCAGACGCAAAAGAGTTAGCTGAGAGTAAGTTGGAAGCTAAGAGGGCCGAATTGGCTAATGAATATGTAGAGTTTGAGAAAACTTTAGATGAGGCTAAAGAGGTGTTAGAGAAGGACTTAAGTTCTCAAATACCAATTTTTAAAGATTCACTAAATGCTAAATTTAGTCAACTATAAGGATGTTATGTGATTAAAATTTTACTATTATCGCTAATGGTTTCAACATACGCATTAGCATCTGGGGGTGAAGGTGAGACAGATATAGTTCAAAGAACTGTGAACTTTATCTTATTTGCTGGACTAATTTGGTATTTAGTAGCTGAACCTGTGAAAAACTACTTCAAAGGTAGACGCCAAGGCATAGCAGATGAGTTGCAAAAAGTAAAAGATAGAGTTAGAGAATCTGAAAACCTTAAAAAAGAGGCACTTGCAAAAGTTAAAGAGGCAGAGAAATTTGCTCAAGATTTGCAAGAATCAGCTAAAAAAGAGAACAAGATCTTAAATGACAGTATCATGGCTCAATGTGATAAGGACCTAGTGAATCTATCTAAAACACAAAAAACCCATATGGAGTTTGAGCAGCGTAAAATGATAAGAGAAGTTGTAGAGAACACAATTACTAAACTTATTTCTGATTCAGGTAATGATTTTGACAAAGAAGCTATGGCTAATGTTATCTTAAAGAAGGTTGA
>JBEPWC010000002.1:0-6686 GCA_041642615.1 Sulfurimonas sp.
ATGGTGAGTCTTTATCTAACATAAGTGAAATTTTTTCACAAATTGCTTTGTCTTTTAAAGATAAATCTTTTAAAGATGTTATATCTAATCCAAATGTACGTACTTCAGATAAGGTTGATATTTTATTAGATTCAGTAAAATCTGCTAAATCTGAAGAAGTTAATAACTTTATAAAGATACTTGGTGAGAATAAACGTTTAAATATTATTCCATCTTTAGCAGTTGCTCTAAAAAAAGATATAGCACAAAGTACTAATACTTATAGAGGTGTTGTTTATAGTGATAGTGACATCGATTCTAAAATAGTTAAAAACTTAGGCGATGGGCTAGGTAAAAAGTACAAATCACAAATCACACTAGATTTTGTAAAAAATGATTATGATGGTGTTAAAGTAGATGTCGAAGATTTAGGTATTGAGATTAATTTCTCAAAATCAAGAATTAATGACCAAATTATAGAACATATTGCCAAAGCAATATAATTTTCGAGAGGAGATAAGTAGTGGTAGCAAAAATACAAGCTGATGAAATCAGCTCAATAATTAAAGAGCGTATTGACAATTTTGAACTAAATGTTGATATTAACGAAACAGGTAAGATTGTTTCTTATGCTGATGGTGTTGCTCAAGTTTACGGACTAAGCAATGTTATGGCTGGAGAGATGGTAGAGTTTGAAGAGGGTACTAGAGGTTTGGTAATGAACCTTCAAGAAGCAAGTGCTGGTATCGTTATTCTTGGAACAGGTGCACAGCTAAAAGAGGGTATGAGTGTTAAGAGACTTGGTAAACTTTTACGTGTACCTGTTGGTGATGCTCTTTTAGGTCGTGTTGTAAATGCACTTGGTGAGCCAATCGATGGTAAAGGTCCAATTGAAACTACTGAGACTCGTTTTGTAGAGGAAAAAGCACCTGGAATTATGGAGCGTAAATCTGTACATGAGCCATTAGCAACAGGTATTAAGTCTATCGATGCATTAGTTCCAATCGGTCGTGGACAGCGTGAGCTTATCATTGGTGATAGACAAACTGGTAAAACTACTGTTGCACTAGATACTATCATCAACCAAAAAGATAATGGCGTTGTATCTATCTATGTAGCTATCGGTCAAAAAGAATCAACTGTTGCACAAGTTGTTCGTCGTTTAGAAGAGCATGGTGCTATGGAGAATACTATCGTTGTATCTGCAAGTGGTGCTGAAGCTGCTGCTCTTCAATTTTTAGCTCCATATACTGGTGTTACTATGGGTGAGTACTTCCGTGATAACGCAAGACATGGTCTAATTGTATATGATGACCTTTCAAAGCATGCGGTAGCTTACCGTGAGATGTCACTTATTCTTCGTCGTCCTCCAGGTCGTGAAGCATACCCTGGTGATGTTTTCTATGTACACTCTCGTCTTTTGGAGCGTGCAGCTAAGATGAGTGATGAAGAGGGTGCTGGTTCTTTAACTGCACTTCCGATTATTGAGACTCAAGCTGGTGATGTTGCGGCATATATTCCAACAAATGTTATCTCTATTACAGATGGTCAGATTTTTCTTGAGACAGATCTATTTAACTCAGGTGTACGTCCTGCTATTAATGTTGGTCTTTCAGTGTCTCGTGTTGGTGGTGCTGCTCAGATCAAAGCTACTAAACAAGTTGCTGGTACACTAAGGCTTGACCTTGCTCAGTATCGTGAGCTTCAAGCATTTGCTCAGTTTGCATCAGATCTAGACGAAGTTTCTCGTAAACAACTAGAGCGTGGTCAAAGAATGGTAGAGGTTCTAAAACAAGGGCCCTTCTCTCCACTAGCAGCTGAAAAACAAGTACTTATTATCTTCGCTGGTAATGAAGGTTTCTTAGACGACATGGACCCTTCAAATGTAGTAAGATTTGAAAATGAGTTATATCCATTTATTGAAGCTTCTTATCCTCAAATATTTGAGAATATTAGAAGTGCTTCAAAAGTGGATGACGACACTAAAGCAATAATGTTAAAAGCACTTGAAGAGTTCAAAGCTTCTTTTGTGGTAGCATAAGGGATTTTTTATGGCAAACTTGAAAGATATTCAAAGAAAGATTAAGAGTGTTTCAAATACTCAAAAGACTACACGTGCAATGAAGCTTGTATCAACAGCAAAGCTTCGTCGTGCAGAAGAGCTTGCAAAACGCTCACGTCTTTATTCTGATAAACTTAATCAGGTTCTTGCCGAAATAGCTGGACGTATAAAATGTCACAAAGTTGGAGGACTTGAAGGTAATCGCTCATTTAGCGATATCGAAAATCCAAAAACAGTAGATATTATTTTTGTTACAGCAGACAAAGGTCTTTGTGGTGGTTTTAATATTCAAACTATTAAAGCGGTTAACAAACTTTTAGCTGAATACAAAGAGAAAAATGTAAAAGTACGTTTAAGTGGAGTCGGTAAAAAAGGTATTGAATTTTATAGATACAACGAAACAGAACTATTTGATTCTGTTGTTGGTCTTAGTTCAAAACCTGATAAAAAAGATTCAGATGAATTTATATCAACTTCAATAGAAGATTTTAAAGATGGAAAAGTTGATGCTGTTCATATTATATACAATGGATATAAAAACATGATCACTCAAGAGTTACATGTAAATAAGATCTTACCAATTGACACTGAACAATTTGAGTGTGAAGAGGTTGAAAAAACATCAATGTTAGAGATTGAAGCACAAGATGAAGAGATTATGCTTGATTCTTTAGTTAATAAATATGTTGAGTATGCTATGTACTACTCACTTATTGATAGTGTTGCAGCTGAACATTCAGCTCGTATGCAGGCTATGGATGCAGCAACTAATAATGCTAAAGATATGGTTAAGTCACTAAATGTTGAATTTAATAAAGCGCGTCAAGCTGCTATTACTACAGAGCTAATAGAGATTATTAGTGGTGTAGAGTCTATGAAATAATGGAGAAAAATATGATAGGTAAAATTAGCCAAGTTATGGGTCCTGTTGTTGACGTTGATTTTGATGGATATCTTCCAGTAATCAACGAAGCAATCGAAGTAGAAGTAAATATAGAAGGTAGTGAGCACCGTTTAGTTTTAGAGGTTGCAGCTCACTTAGGTGATGGTCGTGTTCGTACAATTGCTATGGATATGAGTGAAGGTTTAGTTCGTGGAATGGAAGCTAAAGCTACTGGGGCTCCAATTAAAGTACCGGTTGGTGAGAAAGTTCTTGGACGTATCTTCAACGTAATCGGTGAGACAATAGATGGTGGAGATCAAATAACTGATAGTGAAACATGGTCAATTCACCGTGAGCCACCAGCTTTAGTTGATCAGTCAACGAAAACAGAGATGTTTGAAACTGGTATTAAAGTTGTTGACTTGCTTGCACCATATGCAAAAGGTGGTAAAGTTGGTCTATTTGGTGGTGCTGGTGTTGGTAAAACAGTTATCATTATGGAGCTTATCCACAACGTTGCACATGGTCACGATGGTTTATCTGTATTTGCTGGTGTTGGTGAGCGTACACGTGAGGGTAATGACCTTTACTACGAAATGAAAGAATCAAACGTACTTGACAAAGTTGCACTGTGTTATGGTCAGATGAGTGAGCCTCCTGGAGCACGTAACCGTATCGCTTTAACTGGTCTTACTATGGCTGAGTATTTCCGTGATGAGAAGAAGCTTGACGTTTTAATGTTTATCGATAATATCTTCCGTTTTGCTCAATCAGGTTCTGAAATGTCAGCACTTCTTGGTCGTATCCCATCAGCTGTTGGTTACCAACCAACTCTAGCTCGTGAGATGAGTGCATTACAAGATCGTATTACATCTACAACTAGTGGTTCTATCACTTCAGTTCAAGCTGTATATGTACCTGCGGATGACTTAACAGATCCAGCTCCTGCTTCTGTTTTTGCTCACTTAGATGCAACTACAGTGCTTAACCGTAAAATTGCGGAAAAAGGTATCTATCCTGCGGTTGATCCACTAGATTCAACTTCAAGATTACTTGATCCACAAATTTTAGGTGATGAGCACTACAATGTAGCTCGTGGTGTTCAACAAACGCTTCAAAAATATAAAGACCTTCAAGATATCATCGCGATTCTTGGTATGGATGAGCTTAGTGAAGATGACAAGAATGTTGTTGAGCGTGCTCGTAAGATTGAAAAGTTCCTTTCTCAGCCTTTCTTTGTTGCAGAAGTATTTACTGGTGCACCTGGTAAATATGTATCTCTTGAAGATACTATTAAAGGTTTCAAAGGTATCTTAGATGGCGAGTATGACCATATGACAGAAAATGCATTTTATATGGTTGGTAATATGGATGAGGCTATTGCTAAAGCTGAAAAAAGTAAGTAAGCTTAAAATAAAAGGACTCTAATGGACACGTTCAAATTAGAAATTGTAACACCAAATGGACTTATCTATTCAGATGATGCTATAAGTGTTACTTTACCAGGACAAGAGGGTGAGTTTGGTGTTAGAGCTAACCACTCCTCTTTATCTACATTACTTGACGCTGGTGTTGTTGATATTGAAAGAACTGACAGTAACGTTGAATCAGTATTAATAAACTGGGGTGTTGTGAATGTAAATGAAGAAAAAGTTGTTGTATTAGTTGAAGGTGCTGTTGCTATTCGTGGAGAAAGTGAAAGTGATGTAGCACGTGCACTTGATGAAGCTAAAGAACTAGTTAAAAGTATTGAAGACTCAGGTGTTGCAATTGCAACTGTATCAGCTAAGCTTGAGAACGCAGCTCAAAAATTAGTATAGACATAAAAATATATGTATAACGAAATATTAGATTTTTATCTAAAAAGCCACCCTGTTACACTTGGAGTATTAGCACTACTTGCTATATACTTCATAGTACTTAACTGGGTGTTTTTTTACCGTTATTTTTCACTTGATAATTGGCTAAAAAATGAAAACGCCTCTTTTGAATCACTACTACTTGGTTCATCAAATGTTAGTGAATCATCTTACCTATACAAATTTTTAAGAATATCTTCTTCTACAAAAAAAGAGGTTTTACAGCTTGGTATGCTCTCAGCTACAAAACAGGCTACAAAAGGTCTCTCTGTATTGTCTGTCTTTGCTTCAACTACGCCCTTTATAGGCCTTTTTGGTACAGTTGTCTCAATACTTGATACATTTACCCATATAGGTCAGAGTAGTGGTAGTATGTCAATAATAAGTGCAGGAGTCTCAGATGCTCTAATAGCAACAGCAGCTGGTATATTTGTAGCAATATTTGCATATACTTATCATCAAATACTAAAGAGAAAGTCTTTTGAAATTATAAACTTTTTAGAGATGCAAAGCGATGCATTACTTTCGAAAAAAGAGCAATAATGTACTATGATTGGGAAGAAAAACCAGAGTTAAATATCACTCCATTGGTGGATATAATGCTAGTGCTTCTAGCTATACTTATGGTTATAGCTCCCAATATAGTTTTTGAAGAAAATATAAAACTACCTCAAGGATCTACTTCTAAACAGATAGACAATATTCCTCCTGTACATATAACTATTAGAAAAGATTTAACACTCAAAGTTAATAAAGATAATTTCGATCTGAACTCTTTTGAAGACAATTTTTATAAATACTCAAGAAAACTTGATTTAAAGGCTAGTGTACTTATAAGTGCAGATGAAAGCTTAGATTATGGTGTTGTCATGGGCGTATTAGGTGCTGTTAAGCAGTCAGGATTTACAGAGGTATCGTTAGCAACTGATGGCTAAGGATAGTTTTTATTTTTACATAAGTGGTGTTATATCCTTATGTTTATTTTTACTCTTTGGTGCTACTTTTTTTTATATGCTTTTTAATACTACAGAAATAAAATCTTATGGACTAGAAAAAAAAGATTTTATTTCTGTGTCAATTAAAAAAATTGAAAAATCAAAAGCAAAAAAAACTACTAGTAGTGTTGCAGAAGATATAACAGTTCCAGATCAGGTTGAAGAGAATGTTAACATTGATGAACTTTTTAGCGATGTATGGACTAAAAATATAGAAAAAAGTAAAAAAGTAAAAAAAGATAAGCCAGAGGTTGATAACAAAAGGTACAACGAAATAGCTAGAAAAGTCAAAGCTTCTAAAGAAAAAAAAGTCCAATCATTTAGCGAAAACATAAAAAAGATAAACTCTAGCGAAGACTCAAACCAAAGTTCAGAAGTTTCAAGCGCTGATGAAGTTAACGAATATTTAGCTAAAATTCAAGCTATAATTTATGAACATTTCAATCCACCAAGTAATACTCAAGGAAAATCTGCAAAAGTTATAATTGAGTTAAGTGCGATTGGTAAAATGATCGATTTTAGGATTTTAAGACTCTCAGATAGCGCTAGCTTTAATAAAGAGGTTGAAAAAGTAAAAGCAAGGCTTGAAAATGTTGTTTTTCCTAAAAATCCTAAAAATACCAACTATATGTTAACAACAAACATAATATCCGAGGAGAAAAATTGAAAATATTATTTTCTATATTTATGAGTATTAGCTTTTTATTTGCTAGTGATGCAACTATTGAGGTTATTAAAAAAGTTGATTCTCTACCAAGTATTGCCGTTGAAGATTCGTCTAAGTATGATGAAACTTTCAAGTTAAAATTTTTTAAAACTCTAATCGCAGACCTGAATGTACTTTCAATATTTAATGTTGACAGACACTATGTAGAATCAAGCTACGATACAGATAGAGTAGATGTCAG
>JBEPWC010000003.1:0-1530 GCA_041642615.1 Sulfurimonas sp.
ATTTTCAATGGTAGTTTGCTCTGCTTGTATATGCATTTGCCCTATTTGATCAGCTCCGATCCCAGCTATTACAAAAAACAAAATATACATCAAAACAAGTGTTACAATGATGGGTGCTAAAGAGTATTTGAGCATCTTAGGTGTTAGAAAGTCTTTTATACTTTGAGATATTAAGTTTTGTTCATTCATTTTTTACTCCAGATCTTCTCATTTAGTTTTAGCTCACCAATGATCCCTACTACAAGATGGAGTGTATCGACATACTCCATAGCTGTTTTGTACTCCAAAAGTGAGCTAAAAACAGAGGGTTCAAACATATCTTTGTCGTAGTTTATGGCTATGTGTATATGATCTCTTACAAAAGATATATGCACAGGGTGACCAAAACGTTTTTCAAATACTACAAGCTTTTTCATAATGGAATGTGACAATATGTATCTTGCCTCGATCTGATCATCTGAGTAGACTACAAACTTTTTTTCAAACTCAGGATCATCCATCTTTACAAGCTCGCCTCTAGTTATGTTTTTTGATTGTAACCAATGTCCTATTAGATCACCAAATGTACTTTGTGCAGTATCTGGCAAAACTACAGTCTGACCTATGAAGTTTTTGTTAAACTCAGCAACTATGAAAAGCCCTTTAAATATAGTGCTCCAGTTGTCTCTTCCTTTGGAATCTCTGTGGCGTTTCTCTGCATGAAAGTCTGAAAAGCGGATCTTTGTACCTTCTACCTCGCCCTTTACAAGGTCGTTTCCGCTAAATCTATCAGGTGCTGAGAAAAGCTTTGATCTGTTAAAAAGAAGCTCAGATATGTGCAGGTCTTTGTGGTATGTGAGTTTTTCGTCTAATGCATCGATCAGTGGTGCTATGATCTTGTTTTTAAACTCACTTGTGTAGTCTTTTACAAGAAATTTATATATAAAACCGCCAAGTGCAAAATATGCAAACCCACCAAAAAACAAAACCTCCATACTCGGTATGGACGAAAAGAGTGCAAAAATAATAAACCCACATATGATCGTGTAGATAACACCTATGGATATTATTCGAGAGCGTAGGTCTCTTCTCTCCTTATCCAGAACTTTTAAGACTGGATATAAAGACTTGTAGTAGTAGTCTGTTAATTCACTTTTTGATTTCATAACTTTTAGCTAAAAAGTTTTTTCACATCTACGTTTTTACGCTCAAGATCATCGATCTCAAAAACCTGTTTTCTTTTGTAAGCCATTGCAGAAGCCATAAAGTTTGTAGGGACCATCTCAATAGCGTTGTTGTAGTCTGTAACTGCTTGGTTGTAAGCACGGCGTGCTGCTGCTATTTGCTCTTCTACTTCATTTAGTGAACGTTGAAGATGCATAACATTTTCATTTGCTTTTAGATCTGGGTAGTTTTCAACTGCGATCATAATAGATCCTAGTGCTGAGGTGATCTTAGAGTCAAGTTCCATCTTTTTCTCATCACTAATATTTGGTTTATTTGCTTCTGAACGGAGTTTTGTAACCTCTTCTAGGAGTGATTTTTCGTGTA
>JBEPWC010000004.1:0-5369 GCA_041642615.1 Sulfurimonas sp.
CCATGTACTTGCTAACTGTTGAGACAAGGTTAGGTATGAGATCATAACGCTTTTTAAGCTGTGTATCGACAGCTGCAAATATGTTTTCAACCTGATTTTTTTTGTTTACAAGAGAGTTGTACATAAGTACAAGAACTAAAACTACGACTATAGCTACTATTAGTGATGTTGACATGTGATTTCCTTAAAAATTCAAGCTAGTAAAGTTTAACAAACATTAACTTAATCTTTTGATATATCTACAGCGGCCACATACCCACTAGCCCAAGCCCAAGCAAAGTTAAAACCTCCACGACGTCCAACTACATCTAAAACTTCACCTGTAAAGTAGATATTTTTTTGTTTTTTAGACTCCATAGTTTTTGGATCTATCTCAGTGGTATCAACTCCCCCACCTGCAACTTCTGCATGGCGAAATCCATGGGTGTTACTTACCTCAAACTTCCAGTTTAGGCATTGGTTGGCTATGCGTTTAAAGTCCTTCATATTTAGTGAGTTTAGTTTAGTCTCAAAACTTATACTTAGAACATCAAGTATAGTTTTAGAGATCTTTAGTGGTAGGAGTGCATGGAGAGTGTTTAAAACTGTTGTATCTGGAAGTGACCTTGAGAGAGTGTTAAAGTGGTTTGAGAGCTTTTGGTGTGAGTACTTTGGTAGAAGGTTGATCACAATATCAACAGCCGAATAATTAAGCATAGCCTCACTTGCTTCACGCGAAATATCTAGTATAGCAAACCCTGAAACACCATAAGATGTAAAGAGAATATCCCCACTTGCAGAGATGCTTTTTTGGTTGTTGATCATAGGTGTAACCTCTCCATAAACTTTAGCTCCACTCATCTTAGCATGTGGTGAGGAAGATAGTTCAAGCTGAACAAGGCTAGGGTAGGTTGGAACTATGTTATGACCTAAACTTTTCGCAAACTCTAGCCCATCTGAACATCCACCAAGGTGTGAGGCAGCTTCGCTTCCAGTTGCGATTACAATAGCATCATATTTTTTAGACAGATCATCTATACATTTTACTTTATGATCGGTTATGATCTTAACTCCATAGTTTTTAGCTTGTTCACTCAAAATAGCTACAACAGACTTTGCCTCGTTTGAGAGTGGATAAACTTTTCCATCATCTTTTTCATCTAAAACAAGCCCGATCAAGTTACAAAACTTTTCAAACTCTTTGTAGTTAAAACACTCAAGTGCATCTTTTACAAAAGAGAGATTTTGTGAGTAGTAGTCAGACGTGGATATATTTGTATTTGTAATGTTGCATCTGCCATTACCAGATACAAGGATCTTTTTGCCCACTTTTTCATTTTGTTCATACAGATCGACACAGCAAGAGTTTTTTGCACACTCGATCGCACACATTAACCCACTTGCACCAGCTCCGATTATTGCTACTTTTTTCATAGGTGATATTTTAGCTAAATATATTTTGGATATTATACAAAGTCACTATTTAGACACTAATAAAAAATATAATTACTAAAATAAAAGAGTTTTAATGAGAATTTTCCTATATATATTAATAACAATTAATTTATTATATGCAGATGAGTTGCAAAAAGTATCTCTACAGCTACAGTGGAAACACCAGTTTGAGTTTGCAGGTTTTTATGCGGCAAAAGAGAAGGGCTTTTACAAAGAAGAGGAGCTCGATGTAGAATTTATAGAGTTTCAAAGTGGTATGGATATTACACAAGAGGTAGTAGAACAAAGGGTAGATTATGCTACATCTTCATCTTCACTTGTAGTGGATTACCTAAATGCTGAACCCATTGTAATGCTTGCAAATTTTTTTAAGCAATCACCACTAGTTCTTTTAACACAAGAAAATATAGTAACACCACATGATCTAAAAGGAAAAAAGATTATGGGGTTAGTTGACAGCATCCATAACACTACACTTTTAAGTATGCTTGAGAAGTTCAACGTAAAAGAGTCAGACTTTACAAATATCCCAAGAAAATTTGCAATAGAGAGTTTTGTAAAAAAAGAGGTAGATGCCATAAGTGTGTTTAGTACAAATGAGGTCTATGAGGTAAGTAAATTGGGGATTAAGTACAACATTTTAAATCCCGCTGCTTTTGGTATAAGCTTTTATGATATCAATCTTTTTACAAGTAAAGCAGAACTAGAAAACAACCCTAAAAGGGTAGAGGCTTTTCGACGTGCATCTATAAGGGGATGGGAATATGCCTTAAGACATCAAGAGGAGATTGCTAAGCTTATACTGCAAAAATACAACACTCAAAATAAATCTAAAGATGCACTCCTTTTTGAAGCAAAACAGATAGAGTATATGATGCTTGCAAATGTTTATCCTGTAGGAAGTATAGATCTGCAAATGTTAAAAAACATCGCAAATAGCTACAAGCAAGCAAAACAAACTCAAGCAGTTACTTATGATAACTTAGAGGAGTTTGTTTATGCTACTCATGATACTAGTCTTGTCTTGTCTAAAAAACAAAAAGATTATTTAAAGCAAAAACAAAAAATCAAAATGTGTACAGACCCAAACTGGATGCCACTTGAAGCGATAGAAGATGGTAAACATACTGGTATGTCTTCTGATTATATGAAGCTTATCTCTAAAAAGATCGATACCCCAATAGAACTAGTTCAAACATCTACTTGGACACAGAGTTTAGAGAAGGTCAAAAAGAGAGAGTGTGATATCTTATCACTTGCTGCTATCACTCCAAGTAGAAAAGAGTACCTAAAGTTTACACAGCCATATTTGAAAGTCCCCTTGGTTATAGCGACATTAGATGGGATCCCTTTTATAAACGATCTTAGAAAAATAAAAGATAAAAAGCTAGGTGTAGTAACAGACTATTCTATAGTAGAGTTGTTAAAAAAAAGTTATCCAGATATAGAGCTTGTTGAGTTTTCATCTGTGCAAGATGGTTTAGAAGCAGTCCGAGCAGAAAAAGTCTTTGGTTTTTTAGATAACTCTTTAGTAATAAACCATGAGATCCATAAAAATAAATATAATGATATATCTATCACAGGACAGTTCAAAGAGTTTATCTATCTTAGTATCGCTTCAAGAGACGATGAGGTTATGCTTCAAGAGATTATGCAAAAAGCACTCTTTAGTATAGATAAGCAAAGTGCAAAGTCTATTATGCAAAAGTGGAATAACATAACTTATGAGATCCAAACAGACTATAGACTAATATTTGTAACTATATTTATTAGTGTAGTAGTCCTAAGTATATTTATGTATTGGAATATAAAACTAAAAGAGGAGATACGCAAGAAAAAGCTTGCACAAGAAAAACTTCGTCAAAGTGAAGAGAAGTTTAGAATACTTTTTGACAAAGCACCTGTTTTGTTAGATGCTTTTGATGAGAGAGGTAGAGTTGTGTTGTGGAACAAAGAGTGCGAGAGGGTATTTGGATGGAGTTATGAGGAGTTAAAAAATATAGACGATCCATTAGCACTGTTTTATCCTGACCTTAAGCAAAGAAAAGAAGTAATGGAATCATTTAAAGATAGTGAATACAATGTTTTTAGAGAATGGAGTCCAACGACAAAAGATGGTAGAGTTTTATCTACAGCTTGGGCAAATGTGAAGCTTCCTAGTGGTGAGGTATACAATATAGGCTATGATATAACCCAGCAAAGAGAAGATGAAGAGATTATCAAGCAAAAAACCAAGCAGTTAGAAAAAGCAAAACAGGAATTAGAAGATCTCAATAACTCTTTGGAAAAAAGAGTAGATCAAGAGATTAGAAAAAATACACAACACCAAGTTATGCTAATGCATCAAAGTAAATTAGCCCAAATGGGTGAAATGATAGAAAATATAGCACACCAGTGGAGACAGCCCTTAGCTCAAATAAATTCAACAGTATTAGTTTTAGATACATATTTGTCAAAATACAACTTAGATGATCCAAAAGTAGAGCAAAAGCTTAATCAAATAGAGTCTATAACAGCGTATATGTCAAAGACTATTGATGATTTTAAAAACTTTTTCAATCCAAATAAAAATAGACAATTTTTTAAAGTAAAAGACGCAATTGATAATTCATATGACATCATTAAAGGTAGAATGTATGCTCTTGATATTGAGATGGTCTGTGATATTGAAGAAAATTATGAGCTAAATAGCTACATGTATGAACTCCAACAGGTGATACTAACTATTTTAAATAATGCTATTGATGCCTTGCAAAGTAAAAAGATTGATCAACCAAAAATATTAATAAGTGCAAAAGGGATTGGTAAAAATATCATAATACTTATACAAGATAATGCTCTTGGAATAGATGAAAAAATACTGAGTAAAGTTTTTGATCCTTATTTTACTACAAAACACAAATCACAAGGTACAGGTCTTGGTCTTTACATGGCTAAAATGATAATTGAGAGTGGTTTTGGAGGAAGTTTAAATGTTGAAAATAAAAATAATGGAGCTTGTTTTAGCATCCAGATCCCAAAAGGAGAATAAACATGTCAGATAAGTTGTTACCATATAAAATATTGTTTGTAGAAGATGAAGCACAAACTCGTCAAAACTATGTTATTTATCTCAAAACAATATTTCAAGAGGTTTATGAAGCAGAAGATGGGGAAGAGGGGTACGAGTTGTACAAGGAGAGAAGACCACATATTATGGTCATAGATATTAACCTACCAAAAATAAATGGTTTGGAACTTCTGCAAAAGATACGCCAAGAGGACCACAATACAAAAGCGATCATGCTAACGGCTCATACGGATGAGGAGTTTTTACTTGAAGCTGCATCTTTAAAGCTTACAAAGTATCTTAAAAAGCCAGTAGCTAGAAAGGAGTTGCGTGATACTTTGATGTTAAGTGTTAAAGAGTTGCAAGAGTATGTTGTAAAACCTTTAGAAGCATTTTATTTGGATGATGCTTATAGGTGGGAGTTTGGGTCAAAAAAATTGATGCACTTTAAAGATGAAATCTCTTTAACTCCAAAAGAGAGAATGTTTTTAGACCTGCTTTGTACTAACCATACTCAAGTTGTAACGTATGAACAGATCTCTGAGCATGTATGGGGCTATGATGAGGTAGGGAGTTTAGACTCGATCAAATCCATGTTAAGAAAACTACGCAAAAAACTTCCAAAAGATTTCATAAAGAACGTTTTTGCAACAGGGTATAAAATAAATACATTTTTATAAAAGTTCACTGTTTTCACACATCTTTAGAGTAACATTTGATAATATAAATATAATTCTGGAGTTATACAATGTCTGAGAAAAAATATATATCTATAGATAAAACTATTATCGCTGAGGGTTGTTCGTACGATTTTTCTATTTTTTGTGCAGTAAACAGTAATAAAGAAGTAAAGGAACTAAAACCAAAAGGGGTTATAATTGATGAC
>JBEPWC010000005.1:0-1996 GCA_041642615.1 Sulfurimonas sp.
TGAAAAAGAAATTAAAGAGCTTAAAGAAGCTATTCGAGATATAAGTAAAGAGGTTGAAAATTACAAAGGTGTAATTGAAAAAAACACAGCATCTTTTAAAGAGTTAAAACAACGTTTGATCCATTACAAAAAAAATAAAATAAAAATGCCAAACTCTTTTGTAGATAAGTATAAGCAGTTTTTAAAAGTTGAAAAGCATCTTGAGAGTATAGAAAAAGAGTATGCTGTTAAACAGGATAAACTTACACTTTTAACAACACAAAGAGCATCTTTTCAAGAAAATATAATGGATGCGAGGATAGTAAATCATGATAGATGGGTAGGTTATAACAAGTTGGTTTTTAAACTTGTTGATCCACCACTTGAGATAGTGTATGAGCCAAAAGAGGGCTCAGAAGATAAAATATTTGGACTCTCTCAGGATGAAGATGGTGAGTATGAAGTTAAAGTATTTAAAGAGATGTAAAAAAGAAAGAGGATTATGATAGCAGGAATTAGTGGAAATATAGAGCATAAAGAGCCAAATTTTGTGCATGTAGATGTAAATGGAGTTGTGTATGAAGTTTTTATATCGCTTCAGAGTTTCTCAGCTTTAGGTAGTGAGAGTGTAAAGCTTCATACTACACATATAGTTCGTGAAGATGCACAGCTTTTGTATGGTTTTATAGAAAAGAGTGAAAAAAAACTTTTTGAGCGTCTTATAAAGATAAATGGAGTTGGACCAAAAGTAGCTATGGCTATCTGTTCAACGTACACACCATCTCAGTTTGCAACAGTGATCAATAACAAAGACCTAAATGGTGTAAAAAAAGTACCAGGAATTGGTCCAAAGAGTGCAGGGCGTATACTTGTAGAGTTAGCAGGATTTGATGAAGAACTACTACAAAACAGCTCAAGTGATCATTTAAGTGCGTCCTACTCACAAGCTACAGAAGCACTAGAATCACTTGGATTTAAAAAGGACAAGATCTCTAAAGTGCTAAGTTCTTGTAGTGGCGATGATACCGCATCACTTGTAAAAGAAGCACTTAAACTACTTCAAAAAATCTAGCTATAAACTAAAAATGATATAATACGTTTTTTAAATTTTGGAGATATGTATGATAAAAGTGTATGGGATCACAACATGTGGAAGTGTTAGAAATGCAAAATTTTTTTTTAAAGAACATGATATTGAAGTAGAATTTATTGATTTTAAAAAGACAACCGTTGGATGTGATAAAGTTGATGAGTGGTTAAAACACATAGATATAAACAAGCTTTTTAACTCAAAAGGTACAAAATACAGAAATCTAAAATTAAAAGAATTAAATCTCGATGCAGAGGGTAAACGTGAGTGGCTTTGCAAAGAGAATATGCTTTTTAAAAGACCAGTTATAGAGTATGAAAATACAGCTATGGTAGGCTGGGATGAAGATGAGTATAAAAGTATTTTTATAAACTAAGGATGTAGATATTGAAATTAACAATTTTATTTGGTGGGGCTAGTTTTGAACATGAGATCAGCATAGTTTCTGCGATCACTCTAAAAGAAAAACTAAGTGGCTTTGACCTAAATTTTATCTTCTGTGATCAAGACCATATATTTTATGCAATCGATCAAAAAGATATGAAAGCTAAAACTTTCTCAAGTGCTGCACACAAAAAGATGCCAGTACTTAGCTTAACAAATGGTGGTTTTATCCAAAACAAGATGTTTGGCTCAAAAAAACATACGGGCGTTGTTTTAAACCTGATCCACGGTGCTGATGGTGAAGATGGAACAGTTGCTGCACTTCTTGATTTTTACTCCATAAAGTACATAGGTCCACGTGTGAACGCAAGTGTTTTCTCGTACGATAAAAGGTATACAAAATACCTTTGTGAATCAAGAGGGATCAAGACACTAAACTACGACGTTTTAAATTCAACTGAACAAAAAGATGTGAAGATTAACTACCCATTTATTGTAAAACCAGCACGCCTTGGAAGCTCTATTGGTATATATGATTTTGGT
>JBEPWC010000005.1:2006-16131 GCA_041642615.1 Sulfurimonas sp.
TGGTATATCTGTCGTGAATGCAGAAAGTGAACTTGACTATGCATTAGATTCAGCGTATGAGTTTGACAAAAGTGTAATAGTTGAACCTTTTATTGATGGTGTAAAAGAGTACAACCTTGCGGGATATAAGGCTAATGGAGAGATATACTTCTCAATCGTAGAGGAGCCTCAAAAAAACAAGTTTTTAGATTTTGAAAAAAAATATATGGATTTTGCAAGATCTTCGCAGGTTTTAGAAGCTGACATATCTGATGATCTTAAAAGCAAACTAAAGCAGAACTTTACAAAGATATATACAAACATGTTTGAGGGTGCTTTGATCAGATGTGATTTTTTTGTTGTAAATGATGAGATCTATCTAAATGAGATCAACCCAGTTCCAGGAAGTATGGCAAACTACCTTTTTGATGACTTTAAAAGTGCAATAGAGCTCCTCTCAAACTCTCTGCCACACTCTAAAAGGGTAAAAGTAGATTATGCATACATACACTCAATAAACAGTGCAAAAGGTAAGTAATGGCTGTAAAATCCATACAGTATAAGCAACAAACTTTAGATATAAGCTACGAGATTTTAAACCCAGATGCTAAAATTGATATGGTTGTCTTACATGGTTGGGGTAGCAATAAAGCCTTGATGAAAAACTCTTTTTCAAGCCATCTAGATAGTTTTAGACACATATATATAGACCTACCTGGTTTTGGAAAAAGCACATGTAATCAGGTTTTAAATACGGCTGATTATGCTCAAATACTAGAATACTTTTTTGTCCATCTAAATGTCCAAAGAGATATTATGATCGGGCACTCTTTTGGTGGTAAAGTAGCTACTTTGTTAAACCCTTCTGTACTAGTCCTTCTCTCAAGTGCTGGGATCGTATTGCCTAAGTCTTTAATGGTTAGAACTAAGATATTTTTATATAAGAGTTTAAAGGCTATAGGGTTGTCGAAGTTTCGTTCAAGTTTTGTAGCTGATGATGCAAAAGAGTTGAGTGATCCTATGTATGAAACATTTAAAAATGTTGTAGATGAGGATTTTTCACAACACTTTGAAAACTACAAAGGTAAGGCTTTGATCTGCTGGGGCGATCAAGACAAAGCTACACCTCTAAAATCTGCTTATAAAATAAAAAACCTGATCAAAGATAGTGAGCTTGAAGTTTACAAAGGTGAGCACTACTTTTTTATGGAACACTCTGAGGATATATCTATAAAGATTGAAGAGATATTTTTAAGTATATTGGAGAATAAATAGATGCAAAACTATGAAACTTTAGCTATGTTCGTAACAAATGTACTTTTTGTTACAACACTAGGTTGGTATCTAATCACAAACTTGCAGTGGTACAACTATAAGCTTTCCCGTGTAATGTTCAAGCACCATAAGCCACACTGGCACCTTTTTTATTTTATAGTCCCTTTTATTGCTTACTATACAACTGGAATGTTTTTCTTGATCTTTTTTTATTTTGCACTTTTGCCTGCTATTTTTCTTTGGCATAAAAAGCTAGATAAAAAGTTAGTCCTAACATGGCGTGTTAAGCGTTTTTTACTCCTTTTGATCTTTTTAACCCTATTTCAAAATATTATATGTACTATAAAAGATTTTTGTGGCACATATGGAGTTTTTCTACCTTTAGCAGTAGCATATATAGGTAGCTATATAGTTGAGAAGTATCTATTTTTAGCTTTTAAAAAGCAGGCTTCATCAAAGTTAGAATCGATGAAAGACTTGCATATCATAGCCATAACTGGTAGCTATGGAAAAACAAGTATTAAAAACTTTGTTACCCAGATGCTTTCTCAAAAGTACAAGGTATATTCTACTCCTAGAAGTATAAATACAATGAGTGGAATAATTAGTGATATTAACAACTCACTTCCAGAGGATACTGAGATCTATGTGTGTGAAGCTGGGGCACGAGAGAGGGGGGATATATATGAGATCACAACCTTTTTAAATCCCCAAACTGTTGTAGTTGGTAAGGTTGGGCTTGCTCATATTGAGTATTTTAAAACTTTAGAAAATATAGTAAGAACAAAACTTGAGATCATACAATCTGCTAGGTTAGAAAAGGCATTTGTTTACAAAAATGTTACAAATGAACCACATGAAAAGGTTGAGTTTTTTGGTGATGGGATCAAGGAGTTAGATGCTACACTTGATGGTACTGAGTTTATCTACAAAGATGAAAAGTACCATACAGATGTACTAGGTGCTTTTCAAGCTGTAAATATCGAAGTAGCTATGAAGATAGCTAGCGAGTATGGCATGAGTGATGAAGAGATAAAAAAAGCTGTTAGTGAGTTAAAGCCAATAAGTCACAGACTAGAAATGATCAAAGCTGGAGGCAAGATCATACTAGATGATGGTTATAATGGAAATATAGATGGGATGCTTGAAGCAATCAGACTTTGTTCTCTTCACGAGGGTGGTAACAAAGTTATAGTTACACCAGGACTTATAGAGAGTAGTGAGGAGTTAAACCTTCAACTATGTAATGCTATAAATAATGTTTTTGATATAGTTATAGTTACAGGAAAGTTAAACTCTGAACTTTTTGACAAAAATATAGATGTTAGACAAAAGACAATCTTGCATGATAAATCTAGGCTAACAGATATTTTGGCATCTCAAACAAAAAGTGGTGATATCATACTTTTTGCAAACGATGCACCGAGTTTTATTTAGGTCTTAGATGCTTTTTTTAGATAAAATAACAAAATATTTGGGTTATTTTACAGCTTTTATACTAGTTATTTTAGTCTTACTTGTTGTTTATGATGCGACTTCTAGGTACTTTTTTTCATCTGGATCGGTGGCTCTTCAAGAGTTAGAGTGGCATCTTTTTGATGTGATCATACTCTTTGGTATAGCATATACCCTAAAGCACAGCTCACATGTAAGGGTAGATATATTTTACGCCTCATTTTCTAAAAAAGTAAAAAGGGTTATAAATATAATCTCATCACTTTTTTTCATAATCCCATTTTCAATTTTAATCATCTATATAAGTATAGATTTTGTACTGCTTTCGTATGAGCAAAATGAAGTCTCTTCAAACCCAGGTGGTTTAGAGTATAGGTTTTTAGTTAAATCACTTCTTCCTTTGTCATTTGCATTTTTGATACTCCAAGCAATCTCAGATATAGTTAAACAATTCAGGGATAAAGCATGATCTCTGTACTGATGTTTATAACAGCTCTACTTTTTTTACTTGTAGGGATCCCTGTTGCTTTTGTTTTTGGAGCAGTTGCTATAATGTTTGCTTTTTTTGTACCAGATCTGGGGCTTGAGGTTTTTTCAGTACTACCATTTAGGATCTTTGGGATTATGTCAAACTCAACACTTATGGCAGTTCCACTTTTTATAGCTATGGGATTAATACTAGAGAGATCCAAGATGGCAGAGAAACTTTTAATATCTATGAACTCACTCTTTAAAAATCAAAGGGGTGGTTTAGCTGTTAGTGTAGTTTTAGTCGGTGCAATGCTAGCTGCATCAACTGGGATAGTATCAGCTAGTGTTGTGATGATGAGCGTTATAGCACTGCCACTTATGATCAAAGCTGGGTATGAGAGATCACTTGTAGCTGGAACGGTTGCCTCCTCAGGTACATTAGGACAGATAATCCCACCATCGATCATACTGATTATCCTTGGTGATGTGATGAGTGTAAGCGTAGGTGAGTTATTCATGGGTGCACTTTTACCAGGGCTTTTGCTTGTTGGGTTATATATATTATATATTTTAATATATTCATACTTTAAACCAGAAGCAGCACCTGTTTATAAAGATGTTGAAGATATAGGTGTTAAAGATATACTCCTCTCCATAATTCCACCAGTTATACTTATGGTTAGTGTTTTAGGTAGTATATTTGCTGGTGTTGCATCCCCAACAGAATCAGCAGCTTTTGGAGTTATTGGTGCTGTTTTACTCTCAATGTTAAACAAAACACTTGAGTTTAAGATGTTAAAACATGCATCTTTAGAGACTGTAAAACTAAGTGGGATGATCTTTATGATCTTAATAGGTGCTACAGCTTTTTCACTTGTATTTAATGAACTTGGTGGAACAGATATGGTGTTAGATTTTTTCACACAAGACCTCTCAGATGTATGGGTTTTTATTGCAATTGCGATGATTAGTATCTTTATACTTGGTTTTTTTATAGATTTTATTGAGATTAGTTTTATAATAGTCCCTATTTTACTACCTGTTATGCACGCTTTTGGAATCGATCCTGTATGGTTTGCAGTTTTGATCGCACTAAACCTTCAAGCATCCTTTTTAACGCCACCTTTTGGGCTTTCACTCTTTTTTCTAAAAGGTGCAGCGGGAAATGCTATAAAAACTATAGAGATCTATAAGGGGATCATACCTTTTATACTTTTACAACTAGTTGCACTATGTTTGGTTATAATATTTCCAGATTTAGTCTTTGCTTTCATTTAATAGTCCCGTAAAAGGAAGTGAATTCCTTTTACTGACTTAAGTATAAGTTTTAAAAAAATTGCAGCTAAAGTAGCCTGTCAAAAGCTAAAGTGGAGAAAAAATGGATAAAATTTTATACGCACCATGGCGTGAAGAGTATATAACAAATGGTAAGATAGATGGTTGTGTATTTTGCCATATTAGTACGCATGAAAAAGATGATCAAGAGTTGCATGTACTATATAGGGATGAGCACTGTTTTATAGTTATGAACCGCTATCCATATACTCCTGGTCATTTTATGATCATACCACATACCCATACAGATAAACTTGAAGAGTTAGCAGAAGATACTTGGCTTCATATGAGTAGCTTAGCTCAAAAATGTGTAAGACTATTAAAAGAGGGGTTTGGAGCACAGGGTGTAAATATAGGGATGAACCTTGGTCGTGCTGGTGGTGCAGGGATAGCAGAGCATATCCATATGCACCTAGTTCCTCGTTGGGAGAGAGATACTAACTTCATAACAGCCATAGGGCAAAACAGAGTATACTCAAGTGATTTTGAAAAAATTTATAAAAAATTAAAAAATCTTATACAAGACTATATATAATTAAAAAAAATTATGCTAAATACTGTTATAGTACCTAGAACACTAAATGGGGGAGGGAGTTTTAAATGTACTCAAACATGTCAATAAGTAAAAAGATACATATACCATTAATCTTATCTATATTAATAGGATTTGTCATAATCGTTATTAACTATTTCTACTCTATAGATGAGATGAAACAAGGTGTATATGAAAAAGAATCAAAGTCGCTAAAGTCCGTATATGCAGAATCAATAAAGGGTAAAGAAAATGTTGGTTTAACAAATGCAATAAATATAGCAAAAAGCTACAGCGTTGTTCGTTCTTTAAAAGAAAATAATAGAGATATTGCCATAGATGGCTTAGGGGAATTATCTAAAGAGTTTAAAGATAACACAATCTTTAAAAATATAAAAGTTCATATACACGATAAAAATATACATAGTTTTTTAAGAGCTTGGAACCCTAAAAAACATGGAGATGACCTAAGTAGCTTTAGACATACTGTAGTCAAAGTAAATAAAATTAAAAAACCTATAGTGGCAATTGAGCTTGGTCGTGCAGGTTTAGTGATTCGTGGTTTAGCACCAGTTATGGATGATGGTAAGTACTTGGGATCAGTTGAGTTTATGCAGGGGTTAAACTCAGTTGTAAAAGATGCTAGAAAAAACTACGGTTATGAGATGGTAGTAGTGATGAAAGATGAGTTTCTCTCAACTGCTACTGCTCTTACAGAAGCACCAAAAATTAAAAACTATGTATTAGCTGTAAATGAGAGTGCTATAGATAAAGACTTTTTTAATGACTTAAAAAATGTAGATATAGCACAAACAAAAAAACATCAGCTTGGGGGGAATTATTTTGTAGTTTCTGAGCCTATTAGAGATTTTTCAAACAAAATAGTAGGATATGCAGTTATTGGAGAGAAGATCTCAAAAGTTGAACATACAGTGTTAAAAAGTGAAGACTCTTTAGTTAGACAGGTATATATAATGTTAGGTGTGGTTCTATTTATTTTAGTATTTCTAATGTTTGTTATCCAAAGAGGAGTATCTGGACCTTTAAAAGGTTTAGAGAAAATCGCAAATGAGTTATTACATGGTGAAGCAGATCTTTCCAAAAGACTTCCTGTTAATACAAACGATGAGATTGGAAAAGCTAGTAAAAGTTTTAACACATTTTTAGATAAGGTTGAATCTATTGCATATGAGGCTGAGTCACAAGCCAAAGAAGCACAAGAGTCCAAAAAAGAGATAGAAAAAAGTCTGGATAAAAACCGTTTAAATTTAGCACTATCATCTAGTATGATCGATGGAAATATTGAAAACGCTACTAACCTAAGAAGCTCTATGGAGAAAAATATAGAGAGTGTTGATGAGGTAAATGAGCTAAATGCGTCTACCTCTGATGTAATTGAGAAAGTAACAACATCAACAAATGAGATAATTGAAGCTATTTCAAATATTACTCAGATGACAAATGAATCACGTGAGTCATCTGAGCATTTAAACACTAATGTTGAAGAGATCTTTAGTGTTATCTCACTAATCAAAGATATATCTGATCAGACAAATCTACTTGCACTAAATGCTGCGATCGAAGCTGCACGTGCTGGTGAACATGGTCGTGGGTTTGCTTGTAGTTGCAGATGAGGTTAGAAAACTAGCAGAGCGAACACAAAAAGCTACTAGTGAGGTTGAAGCAAATATAAGTGTGTTAAAGCAAAACTCTATGAGTATGAGTGAAAATAGTGAAAAAATAGAAAACTATACACATGAGTCACATGACAAACTAGATAACTTTAAAGATACTCTAAGTCAACTTGTTGCAAACGCACAAAGAATTAAAAAAGATAATTCCGCAATAGGTCACGAGTTTTTTGCAAATATGGCAAAGCTTGATCATATGATATATAAATCAAGTGCATATTCTGCTGCGTTTATTGGAAAAAGTGATGATTCTTTAGGTAGTCATACAGAGTGTAGATTTGGTAAATGGTATGTGGATAAAGGTAAACGTGAGTTTGGTTCAAGTCAGTCATTCCAAGAACTTGCAGCTCCACATAAACTAGTCCACGAAAACATATTAAAAGTTATGAATCTATTAAAAGACTCTAATCTTAACAATTCAGATGAGATCATAGAGAGATTTAAACAAGCAGAAAGTGCATCTGCTGAGTTATTTAGACACCTTGATGATATGGTTAAGTAAAAACCATATCATTTATCCTTTTTCTTTCTAGTAAGTACAAATAAAAAAAGTCCACCAACTCCTAAAAAAACTAGTGTTCGAATTATAAGTGTTGTAATATCAGTTTCTGGCAAGGTTTCTCCTTTATAATATTATTTAGATTATGACAACAATTATATCTAAATGTATTGGATATAAAATATAGAATATTGTTGTATAAAAAATAATCAATTAGTTGTATAAATAGTAAAATTCTATTGCTATAATACTTTCATACTTACTCAAAAAGGATTATAAGATGAAAAAGTGGTTAACAATGGCATTGATGCTATTACCGACAATGGCACTTGCAGAAGATGTTTTAGATACAGGTGATACTGCATGGATGATGATGAGTGCAGCACTTGTGCTGTTAATGACACCAGCGGGATTAGCACTGTTTTACGCAGGTATGACAAGAAGTAAAAATGTATTAAATACATATGCAATGGTTTTAGGTGCATTTGTAGTTGCATTTATAGCATGGATAGTTGCGGGTTACTCAGTAGCTTTTGGAGATGGAGGAAGTCTTCAAACATTTATTGGTGGATTTGGTAATATGTTCCTAAGCGGAATTAACTGGAATGACTTAAGTGGTACATACCCAACATATGTATTTGTAGTGTTTCAAGGTACATTTGCAGCTATCACTGTAGCGATCGCAAGTGGATCTGTGATTGAGCGTATTAAGTTTTCAACTTGGTTAGTATTTGTTGCAATCTGGACAATCGTAGTATACGCTCCAATTACCCATATGGTATGGGGTGGTGATGGTGCACTTCTATTTGATGCAGGTGCTCTAGACTTCGCAGGTGGTACAGTTGTACACATGAATGGTGGTTTAGCTGGTTTGGTTCTAGCTTACTTAGTAGGTAAACGTACAGGTTATCCAAAAATTGCAATGAAACCGATGAATGTAATGTTAACAGCTCTAGGTGCAGCATTACTATGGTTTGGTTGGTATGGATTTAACGGTGGATCTGCTTTTGGTGCAAACGCAATCGCTGGTTTAGCTTATCTTACAACAACTCTAGCAACAGCAGTAGCAGCTATCACTTGGATAGTTATAGAGTGGATTGTGTACAAAAAGCCAACATTACTAGGTGCTGCTTCAGGTGTAGTAGCAGGTTTAGTAGCAATTACTCCAGCAGCAGGATTTGTTGATGTAACAGGTGCAATCATAATTGGTTCAGTTGGTTCAATCATAGCATTTTATGGTGTAGCAGTACTTAAAAAGAAACTAGGGTATGATGATTCTCTAGATGCATTTGGTATCCACTTCTTAGCTGGTCTATGGGGTGCACTTGCAACTGGTCTATTTGCACTAAAAGATCAAGACTTACTATGGGATGGTCCACTAAAAGAGAGTGGCGACAGACTAGGGCAGTTTTTAGTTCAAGTTGAATCAGTTGTAGTAGTAGGTATCTTTACGCTAGTTGGTACTATTATCGTTTACTATGTAGCTTCAGCTATTACAGGTGGTGGCCGTGTGGATGAGGAGACTGAGCAAGTTGGTCTTGATGAAGCTGTTCATGGTGAAAAAAGTCTTAACCTTTAATGGTTAGGCTTTAAAAATAAAGTAAATATTGGAGTTAATGATGAAAAGAATAGAAGCGGTTGTTAAACCATTTAAATTAGAAGATATTAAAGATGCACTCTCAGAGATCGGTATTACTGGTATAACTGTAAGTGATGTAAAGGGTTATGGTCGTCAAAAAGGTCATAGTGAACTTTACCGTGGTGCTGAATATGTAGTTGATTTTTTACCAAAAAATAAACTAGAGGTGATAGTTGAAGACAAAGATGTAGACCAAGTAACATCTACAATCATTGAAGCAGCTCGTACCGGTAAGATTGGTGATGGTAAGATCTTTGTAAGTGATGTAGAGACTATTATACGTATACGTACAGGTGAAACTGGTAGCGAAGCTATCTAGTACCTCTTATTCCATCTGCTCTAGCTAGGGCAGTTTTTTGTTCTAACTTAGAACATTTGCCCATTTTCTCAAAATGGGCAAAAACCTTCCACATGATTAAAAAATAAGCAGCATAGATATTGAAGCTAAAAATATATTTGTTATACTAACACAGATTAAAAGGAGATTTTTATGGGTAAATTTGTAAATAATATAGAGGAGTTTTTCTCTTTTTGTAAAGAGAATGAAGTAGAGTTTGTAGATCTTAGATTTACAGATATTAAAGGTGCATGGCATCATCTAACTTACAGAATGAGTGCTGTAAACGCTGAAAACTTAGAGGCTGGTTTTCCATTTGATGGATCATCAATCGAAGCTTGGCAGCCGATCAATAAATCAGATATGATCTTAAAACCAGATGTTCCAACAGCTTTTTTAGATCCTTTTACTGCTGATCCAACTGTGATCTTATTTTGTGATATTTACGATATTTATAAAAATGAACTATATGAAAAGTGTCCACGCTCAATCGCTAAAAAAGCACTTAAACATGCTGAAGATATAGGTATAGCCGATGCCGCATATTTTGGACCTGAAAATGAGTTCTTTATTTTTGATGATGTAAAATTCGTAGATAACATTAATGAATCTGGATACAGGGTAGATTCATCTGAGGGTGAATGGAACTCAAACACACATTACGATGACCTTAACACAGGACACCACCCAGGGACTAAAGGTGGTTACTTTCCTGTTGCTCCAACTGATAGCATGGTAGATATGCGTGCTGAGATGATGTTAGTATTAGAACAAGTTGGTTTAGAAGTTGTTCTTGGTCACCACGAAGTTGCTCAAGGTCAAGGTGAAATCGGTGTAGTTTTCTCTGACATCATCGGTGCAGCTGACAATGTTCAAAAATATAAATACGTTGTAAAGATGATCGCACACCTAAATGGTAAGACTGCTACATTTATGCCAAAACCACTTCATGGTGACAACGGTAATGGTATGCACGTTCACCAATCACTATGGAAAGACGGTAAAAACCTTTTCTATAAAGAGGGTGCGTATGGAAACTTAAGTGAGATGGCTCTTCACTATATCGGTGGTATATTTAAGCACGCTCGCGCAGTTGCAGCGTTTACTAACTCATCAACTAACTCGTACAAAAGAATTATTCCAGGTTTCGAGGCTCCAAGTATTTTAACTTACTCTTCTCAAAACCGTTCTGCTGCTTGTCGTATCCCTTATGGTGCTGGTGAGAAAGCTACACGTATTGAGATGAGATTCCCGGATTCTACTGCATGTCCATACTTAGCATTTTCTGCTATGATGATGGCTGGCCTTGACGGAATTAAAAATAAAGATATTCCTGTTGGTCCAATGGATGAAGATCTATTTGAATTAAGCCTTAGAGAGATTCGTGAGAAAAAAATTGCTCAGATGCCTCATACTCTAAGAGGATCGCTTGAAGCTCTTATCCGTGATAATGACTTCTTGCAACCTGTGTTTTCTAAACTCTTTATTGATGATTATCAACACTACAGATTTGAACGTGACGTAAAACCAGATGAGTGTCGTCCAACTGCTTATGAGTTTAAATCAACTTATCAGTGCTAATCTAATATCTGGATGTGAGGCTTTAGCCTCACTATAAAACTAACTCTAGCTAGGTACGGTTAAAACCGTACATCCAAAATAAAATATCTGCAAGCATAACACTTCACAAACCTACGGAATAATATATGTATCATAATCTATCATGATGTTATAGGAAAAAATTATGAAAAAACCATTACAAATTAACCCAATAAAATTATCTCAACCAATGGGAGCATTATTATGTTTTTTAGGGATAAAAAACTGTATGCCTTTAATGCATGGTGCTCAAGGTTGTGCATCTTTTTCAAAAGTGTTTTTTACGCGTCACTTTAGTGATCCCATAGCTGTTCAAACTACTGCGGTAAATGATATAACAGCGGTGATCGATGGTGGGGATTACTCCATAAGTGAGGCTGTAAAAAATATCACAAAAAAAGTAAAACCTGACCTAGTTGGGCTTTTTACAACAGGGATTACTGAAACTAAGGGTGATGACATTAAAGGTGCTTCTTACCTACTAAAAGATCAGCAACTTATGACATATGTGCATACACCTGATTTTGAGGGTGGTTTAGAGAGTGGTTTTGCAAAAAGTGTAGAGGCGATCATAGATCAGCTTGTTGAGCCAAGGGAGAAGATAGATCTAAAAAAAGCTTTACTAATCCCAAACGTAAACTTAACACCAATAGAGGTGGAAAAGATAAAAGAACAGATCTCTTTGTTTGGGTATGAAACTCTAGCACTTCCAGATCTTAGTGAGTCACTTGATGGTCACTTAGGGTTAAAACAGGGTGCTTTAAGTAGTGGTGGGATCAGTGTAGATGAGATCAAAAACCTTGCAAATAGCTCTGTTGTGATCACAGTTGGCGGTTCTGTTAAAAAAGCAGGGGAGATGTTTGTAGAGAAAAACACTAAAACTAAACATCTGCATTTTGATACACTAAGTGGACTTTTAAATATTGACAAATTTTACAAAGAGATGATGGATCTAAAAGGGCTCTCAAGTCCAGTCCCAAGTGCAGTAAGGTGGAGAAAAAGACTACAAGATGCACTGCTAGATACCCATTTTGCTATAGGTGGAACTAAGGTAGTTATAGCACTAGAGAGCGATCAAGCCCTCTGTGTTGCTACTACGATCATAGAAGCTGGAGCAGATATAAAAACCATAGTAGTACCTACAAAAACAGATCTTTTAGATCATATACAGTGTGACAATATTGTAGTGGGTGATTTTGAAGATGTTGAAGACGCGTTAGAGGATGCAGATCTTCTTGTTAGTAATTTTCATGCTCATAGGATTGCTCATAAACATAAAAAAGCATTAATTTTAAGAGGTTTTCCAAACTACGAAATAGTAGGCAATCAGATGATCAATGACACACTCTATGAAGGTTCGTGTTATCTACTTTTTGAGTTTGCAAACAATATAAGCAGTTATAAGCACCAAGGACTTCACTAATGAACTTTGAAAACCAAAAACATCTATTAAACTTAGATGAAATAGATTCACATCATAAAGATTTTATTGATATATATAACAGTATTTGTAAAGGCGATGAAAATAGTTACAAAAGTGTAATGTTAAAAATTTTAGAACAGACTAAAATACATTTTTGTTATGAGGAAGAGTTGATGAAAAAACATAACTATCCTCGAATAAAAGAGCATTCTGATGAACACAAAAAAGTAATTTATGAGATGGAGTATTTTATAAACGGTGCTCACACTGTTTTTGGAAAAAACATGCTGAAATCATACTATAACGAAGCTCTTCCAAACTGGTTTGACTCTCATCTTTTAAGCATGGATAGTGATCTTGCAAGCTTTTTGAAAAAATAGCCAAGGGAACAATATATGTAAGTGTATTTAGTAAATAATACATGGAGCAACATAATGGGTTCAACTATACAAGTAACTTCAAACACTACGACCAAAGGTAGCATAAGGGTGGCTTTTGCTACAAATGATAATGAAAATGTTGACGCACATTTTGGTAGTGCTAAACAGTTTAATATATATGAGATCAATAAAGATGGTTTTAATATATCTACAATCATAAAAATAGAAGACAAAGATACAGATAAAACTGTAGAGCTTTTAGCTGGAAACGATATCTGCTACTTTGTAAACATAGGTCCAACAGCTGCTGCAAAGATCATTAACAAGGGAATATTTCCTATCAAATACAAAGAAGTTATCTCAATTGACTCAGAGCTTAAAAAACTTGTAGAGATGCTAAACGAAAACCCACCTCCATTTATCAAAAAAATCATAGAAAAAAAGGCTGCATAATGGAAAATCTATTTATAGATACTTTAATATCACAAGTAAGAGCTTTAGATCAGTTTGGCACTTGGGCAAACAAAGAGGATGAAGAGATCCTAAAAGAAAAATATGTAAAGTCTAAAGATGACCTAAAAAATATCCCCGTGATCGCAGATATCGATGAGATGCAGGTTCAAGATATTAGACTTATCTTTCAAGCTGTAGCATTAGCATTTGAGAAAAAAACAGGTGTAATGTGTTCAGTTGTGATGGAGATGAGCCACGAGGGTTTTGGTCGTGCAGTTGTGATCGCAGATAAAATAGTGATTGTAAACAAGTTTTTTAAAGATGCTCACAGATACTCTTTTCGTACATATGAAAAGCTATGTGAAGAGGGTGATAAAATGCTTGATAGTGCTCTAAAAATATACGAAGAATACAAAAAATAGTTAGGAGACTAAGTTAATGAGTAAGATAGGGATTTTTGTAGGTACAGCTGGTGGAACAAGTATGAAAATAGCAGATGCATTGGTGGATGCATTTGGCATAGATGAAGATGATGTGATCAATATGGAAGAGGATTTTGATGATGTTGAGGATCAGCTTCTAGAGTATGATGTGCTGTTTTTAGGTAGTTCAACTTGGGGTCAAGGAGATCTTCATTTTAGCTGGGTAGATCCAGTTTTAGAGATCGAGGATGAAGATTTTGATTTCTCAGCAAAAACTGTTGCTTTTTTTGGAGCGGGAGATTGTAAAAAACATGGTGAACACTTTTGTAGTGCTTTGGGAAAACTTCACAAAACATTTACAACAGCAGGTGCTAAAGCTATAGGATTTGTGCCTAAAGATGACTATACATATGAATACTCTGGGGCAGAGATTGATGATAAGTTATGCGGTTTAGCAATAGATGAACATAATGAGTCTGAAAAAACTCACGAGAGGATCGAAAAATGGATAAGTATATTAAAATCCGAATTAGGAGGTTAAGATGTATTTGGTAATGGCGGTTGTAAATACCAATAATTTACGAAATATTTTAGAGGATCTTTTTGCTAATAATATTGAGGGTATCACTGTTAGC
>JBEPWC010000005.1:16141-22129 GCA_041642615.1 Sulfurimonas sp.
TAGCGATGTGATTGGAAAAGGCTCATTTGGTTTAAATGAAGCCGACAACCAACCAACAGACCTTGTGGCAAAAGTAAAGCTTGAAGTAGTGGTATCTGATGTTAAGCATAGAGAGGTCGTTATGGAATGTATAAGAAGCAATGCACATGATCTGGGTCGTGGAGCTGGGAAAATGTGGTGGCTTGAAGTTGGCGGAGTTGAGAGGATTCGTACAGGTGAAAAAGACGCTGAAGCTTTAACAACTCAGATAAATAAAAAAATAAGAAATGTATCATCTGCAGTAACTACGCAGATAGATACACCTTGTAGCTAAAGGAATGATTTATGAATACTAAAACAAAGTCATTAAGTGAGTTCTTTGAACTCACCGATGCAGACGATTATTTTGATTTTTTTGACTTAGATTATGATCGTGAGCTTGTAAATGTTAAGAGGTTTCATATACTAAAAGAGTATGGGACACTGATCAAAACAGGTATGTTTAATCTCAAAGATGATGAGACTAGACTACTTGATTTTTTAAAGTACTCACTTTTAAAAGTTTATGGTGAGTTTAAAAATGGTTATGCACCGAGTGCAGCAGATGTCTGGGGTATGTTTAAAGATGGAAAACTAAGTGGTTGTATGAGCTGTACACCACAACCTGGCAATAGTTGTGGTTGCTAAGATGCTGTTTGATCCTAATGTGAAACTACACGATAGTGTAACGGCTAGTCGTTCGGGTAGAGATGAAGATGAACCAAAGTTTAAAGTTGGACAAAAAGTAAAGCTTTTGGCTGATGTTGTAAATGATGGAACTTACCCACATGCGAAAATAGGTACGCTCATGATGCCAAAGGGAAGCGTTGGCTACATAAAAGATATGGGTGAATTTTTGCAGGTGATCAGGGTCTATGAGGTTCATTTTTTTGGCACTGAGATGGATGTAGAGATCATTGGTTGTCGTGAGCATGAACTAGAGTCTATGGAAGATGACTATGTTGATGAAGATGAACTTGAACGTGAGGCTTTAAAAGCTCATAGAGAAAAAATGAGTAAAAAATAGCAATCTAAATAATAAGGAGAAAAGATGGCAAAAGTGATTTTTATAGGGTTTGATAAAGCAAAAGATGGGCTTTATCATGCAGCTATAGGTGAACCGATTGTAAGGTTAGCAAAAGATAATGGTATACCTATTAACTTTGAGTGTCAAGATGGAGAGTGTGCTAGTTGTTTGATCAGTTATCAAAACATAGAAGATGCTGAACCTACAAACTACATTGAAGATAAAGAGTTAGAAAAACTTGTTGAGATGGGTGTTTTAAAAGCAAAAGAAGCAGAGCATTGCCAACAGTTTACAATAAGTCCAAAAGTTAGACTTGCATGTCAAACTTTAGTAAAAGGCGATGTGATCATCAAGCCATTTTTACAGTAGTAAAAAACAAAACAGTTACTTAAAAGTTTTAATAAAGCACCAAAGGTGCGCGGGCACCACGCCGAGTGGAGCCTAGTGCTAACGTAGTTGGCGGGATTACTCCCGACAACGTAACAAAATAAATGAAGAGGTTCCCTTCATTTTATGAAATAAAATTAAGGAGATATATAATGACAACAAGAGTAGAGATCGTAAACGATTTTTTAGCAATCAATGTAAAAGAGGGTAGTACAATTCAAGACATCGTAGAAGCAAGTGGTAGTGCACTTCCTTTTGGTTGCCGTGATGGTGAGTGTGGTACATGTGTAGTAGAAGTTGAAGCTGGTATGGAGTTTTTAAGCGACAAAACAGACAAAGAGGTTAAAGTTCTTAAAGAGGTATGTTCTGGTACTTGTACCCCAAATTCTCGCCTTTCATGTCAGATGAAAATTGCTAAGCCAAATGGTCTAGTAAGATTGAAATATTAATCAGCAAACTGCATAAAAAATATACAAAGATTGTACTTAAACTACTGTTGGTTTAAGTACAATTTAGTATGTCAACAACATTTAATTTAAATACAGCTCAAAAACAGGGCTTACAATTATCACTAAGATTATGGTTGCCACTACTTCAGGCACCGCTTCAAGACCTAGAGACGATCTTTAAAGAACACAGCTTTGATAACCCATTTTTAGAGTACCAGTCCTCTTTTGAATCAAACTACTCAAGTGGTGGTTTTATTGAAGAGATAAATACATATGAAGAGTCTTTGTTTGATCTAGTTTCAAACCAGATCGATGCACCACTTTTTCCAACTCCAAACTCCCAAAAAGTTGCCCTAGAGATACTCTCAAATATAAATAGCGAGGGCTATTTTGAAGGGGATATTGAGAGTATTGCTATAGAGTGCAGTACTACAAATGAGTTTGTTGAGAGTATAAGGCAGAGGTTTAGTTACCTTGAGCCAGCTGGGATTGGGGCAGTTGATCTAAGGGAGTCATTTATTTTTCAGCTTTCACAAGTAACACTTGATGAGGAGTTAAATCTTTTTACACAAAAGCTTATAAATAACCTCAAAAGTATAGACAAATACCATAAACATCATAGGTTTGAAGAGGCTGCAGAGCTTATACACAGGTTTAAAACACCACCTGCAGTTGATTATTTGGAAGAAAACTCATATATTGTTCCAGATTTTTTTGTTGAGATTGATGATAGTATAAAAGTGATTATGAATAGCAGTTACTACCCAGATATAACGATTAAAGATCCATTTAAAAGTAAAAGTGATGATCTAAAAGAGAAGTTAAAAGAAGCAAGAGATCTTGTAAACCTTTTAGAGCTTAGAAAATCAACTCTGTATAAACTTGTACTATTGATCGTTGAGAGACAGATGGGTTTTTTTATAGGCAGTGAGCTAAAACCAATGACAATGGCTCAAATAGCTGAAGATATTGGTTTTGAAGAGTCAACAATAAGTAGAGCGGTTTCAAATAAATATATAAAATGTGATAGAGGGATCTTTTCTTTAAAGTCGTTTTTTACAAATGCGGTAAGTAAAAATCTTTCATCTTCTGAGATCAAAAACTATATACAAAACTTAATAGAAAACGAAAACCACGCAGAACCTTTAACAGATCAAGATTTAGTAGATAGCGTTATGAAAAGATACAATATGAAGATGGTAAGACGAACAATCACAAAGTACAGAAAACTTCTTGATATACCCTCTTCAAAAGAGAGAAAAAAGATCTATAAAGTTAGAGATTAAAATTTTTCTTTTGCTATAAGCTTTGTTCAACTATAATGTATAAATGAAATCAAAAGGAGATAGTGTGAGACAGTACGAAACATATAGATGTAATAAATGTGGCAATGAGATAGAAGTACAAAATGTGGGTGGTGGTACACTTGTTTGTTGTGAAGAGGATATGGAGTGTATAACTGAAAACTTAACTGCAGTAAATTTAATGAAAGCATTTGCTGGTGAGAGTATGGCAAGAAATAAGTATGACCTTTTTGCTGAGATCGCTGAAGAAGAGGGTTGGCATGCGATCTCACGACATTTTCGTGAAGCTGCTATAAATGAGATGTGGCATGCAAGAGCTGAATATAAGGCTTACCACAAAATGATCGATGGTCAAGAGCTAGAGGGTACATTAAAAAATCTTGAGACTGGTATGGAGGGTGAAAACTACGAGCATACTCAGATGTATCCAAATTTTGCAGAGATCGCTAAAGAGGAGGGACACAAAGATCTAGCACGTCTGTTTAATGCTATAGCTAAAGTGGAAGTTGAACACGAAAGAGAATATAAAGAACTAAAACAAGCTATGATCGATGATGGATTCTTTGAGAGTGAAGATGAAGAGTACTGGGTATGTGAAGTGTGTGGACATGTTCATCGTGGTAAAAAAGCACCTAAAGCTTGTCCATTATGTAAAGTTGGACAAGAATACTTTAAACGTGAAAACCTATATTAAAGTTTTTTTTAACAAAAAACATTTGACATTTTGACTCTATTATACTAAAGTAAACTAATACAAATAATGGAGAAGTTTATGAGTATACCTGAAACAATTAGAGAAGATGTTAAAAGAGTTGCACACGACTGGCAAGAAAAAATCCAAGTCTCTCGTAAAGCTAAAGAGCAAGACTTTCACGATATGATGCTTAAGATGTTGAAAAATCCTGTAAATAAGATTTTTCTCATCGAGCTTTTAGATCAAAGTTTTCGCTCAAAAGATCCAGATAGAGTAGCTGATCAGCTAGAACATATATTTAAAAAGTATGAGAGTACAGACTTTTTTTCTCAGTTTGAGCAGATCTTAATCTGGTTATTTCGCGATATTGGTGTATATGTAAGTTCTATATCAATCCCAATGTTCGTAAAATACCTTAGAGATGACATAAGCTCAATTGTTATAAAAGGTGAAGACCCTGTGCTTACAAAGCATATGAAAGAGAGAAAAAATGAAGGTACTCGTGTAAATATTAATGTGATCGGTGAGATCGTTTTAAGTGAAGAGGAAGCCGCTAGAAGAGTTTCTAAGTATATAAAACTTCTAACAAACCCAGATGTTGATTATCTATCTATAAAAATATCAAATATTTTTTCTCAAATAGTCCCACATGCACATGAATATAATGTAGAGAAAATATCTACTCAGCTAGAGAATATCTACAGAGCTGCAAAAGAAAACACTTACAAAGACAAAGATGGACAAGAGCATTACAAATTTGTAAATCTTGACATGGAAGAGTATAGAGATGTTGAGACAACTATGGATGCATTTAAAAATGTCTTATCTCAAGATGAGTTTAAAGACCTAAAAGCTGGAATAGTGATCCAAACATACCTGCCAGATGCTATGATCTACATAAGAGATCTTTACAAGTGGTCTAAAAAAAGAGTTGATAATGGTGGTGCACCTATTAAGATACGTATAGTAAAAGGTGCAAATCAAGAGATGGAGCTAACAGAGGCATCGCTAAGAAACTGGCCTTGTGCTACATACTCTTCAAAAGCAGAATCAGATGCAAATTTTAAAGTAGCTATGGACTTTTTACTAGATCCAGATGTAGCACCATATGTAAACACAGGTATAGCATCTCACAACCTTTTTGATCACGCTTTAGCTATGCTTCTCTCAAAAAAGAGAGGGGTAGAGCAGTATGTAACTGCTGAGATGCTTGAGGGTATGAGTGAAGCTGCATATGAGCTTTTAAAAGATGAGGGCTTAGATGTTATACTTTATGCTCCAACAGCTACAAAAGACACTTTTACAAATGCTATCGCGTACTTGGTTCGTAGATTTGATGAAAACACGGCTGAGCAAAACTTTTTAAGACATAGTTTTGGTTTAGAGGTTGACACTCCAGCGTGGGAAAATCTTTTGCAAACTTATGAAGATGCTATGGATATAATGCCTAGTTTGTATCAAGAGCCATATAGACAACAAAATAGAAACCTAGCGGTTAAAAAAGAGAAGATCGATGTAAAAAGCTACCACTTTCAAAATGAACCAGATACAGATTTTGTTTTAAAAACAAATAGAGAGTGGGCTGAGAAGATCAGAGATAAGTGGCAAAACATAGGTGAAAACGGTGGCTATAATGCTTATCCTGTTGTTGCTGGAGAGATCTTAGAAAGAGATGGTGGTGTTGAGAAGATAGATAAGAGTCAATACCATGAAGAAAAAATAGTTGGTCGCTATGTAGAAGCTACGCCTGAAGATATGAAAAAAGCTATAGCTACTGCAAAAGCCGATCCAGATGGCTGGAGAGATCTTAGTGTTGAGAAAAGACAAGAGATACTTATGGATGTAGCACATGAGATCAGAGTTGCTCGTGCAGATCTTGTAGGTATCGCTGCAGCTGAGGTCGGAAAAGTATTTACTGAAACTGATGTGGAGGTAAGTGAGGCGATTGACTTTGCTAACTTTTACCCATACAGTGTAGCAAAAATAACCAATCTTACGGGTGTTGAGAGTGTAACAGGCAAGGGCGTTGGCTTGGTTATTAGTCCATGGAACTTTCCTATTGCCATTCCAGCTGGTGGTGTAGCTGCGTCACTTGCAGCCGGAAACTGT
>JBEPWC010000006.1:0-21489 GCA_041642615.1 Sulfurimonas sp.
GGCACGGGTGAAGCGCATCCTGGAAAAGAATAAAAAGGGCAAGGAAGTAGATAAAGGCTGGACCTGTGACCTGCTTCCTAAAAAATATATCGTAGATAATTATTTAGCTGAAGAAAAGGCGAAGCTACAGGAAGTGGAGACGCAATTGGAATCTTTGGAAGCCGACAGAATTTGGTTACAGAGGAACACTCCGGCGAAGAAGGAGCATTAAATTAGGTCAGTTCAAAAAAGGATGCTGAACATGCCCGTACTGAATATCAAAGTTTGGCTGCGGAAGCACATTTTCCAGATAAATACAAACTGCTGAAGGATGCCGAAAAAGCGATTGAAGAATTGACTGAAAAGAAGATCGCCCTGGAGCAGAAAGCAGAATTTGAAAACCTTAAGAATACTAAAGGCGTTGTTACCAAATCCGCGGTTGCAAAAAGGCTGAAGCAGTTGAATGAATACGGTAATGAATTCAATTTGCTTTCCGAATGGGAAGAAAATTATAAAGCGCTGGCGACTGCCGGGAAAAAGCAGAAAAAGGAAGCTTTGATCATTAAGGTCCTTGTAGATGAATGGATCAAAAAAGGTTCAAAACAAGAATATATTTCCGAGGTGAAGACTATTCAGACCTGGCTCGCCAATGACGAAGCCATTAAAGAGCTCAAAAAAGAAGTAAAGGAACAGGAGCAGCAATTGGATGATCTGGCTTTACAACAATACCCCAAACTCAGCGAAGCCGATGTACAGGACCTGTTGCTCAATAAAAAATGGCTGGCGACTTCGCAGTTAACCATCCAAACAGAAATTGACACCATCTCCCGAAGCCTTACCGGCAGGATAAAAGAACTGGCAGAACGCTACGAACAGACCTTAGGAGAATTGGATACTGAAGTCGAGGAATTTGAAGCCAAAGTTTCCGCTCATCTTCAAAAAGTGGGACTGGTATGGAGTTAATGGAGAAGGAAAAAATTGGTTTTAAAAAAACTGAAGTAGGGTTAATTCCTGAGGATTGGAATATACATTTTTTAATTCAAGTGGTAAACGGGATAACCGATGTTGACCATTATATGCCTCCTACAAGGAAAGTAGGAATCCCGTATGTTATGACTGGTGATTTAAAAGAATTAGTTAGTGACATAGATTTTGACAGTTGTAAAAAAATAAGCTCTGGAGATTATAAAAAGCTTTCTAAAAAAAATAAAAATTTAAAAGGAAATATAGTATTAGCCAGATACGCAACAATTGGAACAGTATCATATGTGGATATAGATAAAGATTTCATAATCTCCTATTCTTGCGTCACAATCAAACCAAATGAAACAAATTTAAATGGGCTGTTTTTCTTCTATTATTTAAAGTCAAACATATTTAAAAACGAGGCTTATAATAAAATAAATTCCAATATTCAAGGTAATATCGGTATTAGTGACTTATATAAATTCAAAATACCCCTTCCCCCTAATCTAGAAGAACAAAAAGCCATTGCCACTGCCTTAGGCGATACCGATGTTTTAATCGCCGGCCTGGAAAAACTCATTACCAAAAAGAAAGCTATCAAGCAGGGTGCGATGCAGCAGTTGTTGACTCCGCCGCAAAAAGGCGGAAAACGCTTGCCGGAGTTCAGTGGGGAGTGGGAGGAGAAGAGACTGGATTTTTTAGCGAAAATTGTTGGAGGTGGTACTCCTTCTACGTCAATAGACAAATTCTGGAGTGGCAATATTAACTGGTTCACTCCCACTGAAATTGGTAAGCGTAAATATGCGTATACCAGCTATCGAAAAATTACAGAGGAAGGATTAGACAATTGTTCTGCTAGAATATTACCTGAAGGTACAATCTTAATGACTTCTAGAGCTTCAATTGGGGATCTAAGTATTTTAAAAAATATACCACTTTTTGCTACAGATGCTTTTTATTTTAATAATAATCAACCTATAAAAGCGATTGGAAAGCTATATTTTGTTAAAATTGCAACAAAAATAGAAACTCAAAAACTAGAAAAAGCACCAGATGGCGGTTTTGAGCTAAAAAGTGTGCTTGAGTATGACAAGTTTAATGAAAACACAACGCCCCTTTATGGAATTGGAGCAGTTGGATAGGAAAAAAATTGGAAATTAGCGTACCAGCTACTAGTGCTAACTTAGGACCAGGATTTGATTCACTTGGACTTGCAGTTGACTTAAGAAACAAAGTTGAATTTCATCCATCTAAATTTTTTAGTGCATCTATAAAAGGTGAAGGGGAAAATAACCCTAGACTAAAGGGAAATAACCTTTTTATAGGGATTTTTAACGAACACTACAATCGTCTAACAAAGAAGAAACAAAATTTTAAATTTACATTTTATAACCAGATACCTATGTCTAGAGGTTTAGGTAGCTCTTCTGCTGTGATCGTAGCAGCAATTGCTTGTGCACATGAAGCTGCGGGAATAAGAGTTTCAAAAAGAAGAGTGTTAAACCATGCACTTGTATATGAAGCACATCCAGATAACATAACACCTGCAGTGATGGGTGGCTTCAATGCAGCAACAGTTGAGAAAAACAAAGTTTTTTCACAAAAAAAACATCTGCCAAACTATATAAAAGCTGTAGTCGTTATACCAAATAAGCAGATGAATACATCACGTTCACGTACAGTTATGCCTAAGTCTTACTCAAAGGACAATGCAGTATACAATCTCTCACATACAGCATTAAGTGTAGCATCTTTTTTTAATGAAGATTGGGAGATGTTAAGACTTGCATCGCATGACAGATTTCATCAAAAAGCAAGAATGAAGATGTTGCCAGAACTTTTTGCGGTTCAAAAAGCTGCATATGAGAGTGGTGCACTTATGAGTACACTTAGTGGGAGTGGATCTACCTTTTTCAACATGGTTTACGATGAAGATGCAGCTATGATCTCAAATAAATTAAAGCAGAAATTTCCCGAATTTATCGTAAAAACATTAGATTTTGACAACAATGGTCTAATTATAGAGCGATAAGCTATTAAAAAAGAGCAGATTTAGATATAATGGCGAAAAAATTTTACCAAGCAAGTAGAATGTGCATATCGTGTAGAAAAAGAGATTTTCAAAAAAATATGCTAAGACTACAATGTATAGATGGAAATTTAGAAGTTTTTAGAAGTATTGGTAGAACATTTTATTTGTGCGATGACTGTTTAAAAGATGAAAAAAAGTTGTCGCGCTCTTTAATGCGTCAATGTAGAAGTGGCGATAAAGAAAAATTAATGAATAAACTAAAGGAGATCATCACTGATGATAGATAAAGTTAGAGTACACGAAGTTGCAACAGAGTTGGGTATAGCTTCAAAAGATGTTATAGGAAAAGCAACCGAGATGGGTCTTGTTGTAAAATCAGCCCAAAGTACAGTTAGCATGGAAGATGCTGAAAAGATTATGAACTATATAATGAACGGCGATGCTCCTAAACAAGAAGAAAAAAAACAAACAAAAGCCAAAAAACAAAACGATCAAAAACAAGAAGAATCTAGTGACTCTAAAAAAGAAGAGTCAAAAGAAGAAGAACCTAAAAAAGAAGACTTGAAAGAAGAAGAGTCAAAAGAAGAAGAGTCAAAAGATAAACAAGCTCCAAAAGAAGAGGGGCAAAAAGACGAAGAACAAGAAAAAGTAGACTCTAGTGAAAAATCTTCTGATCAAAAAAAGAAGAGATCGAAAAACGAGCCAAATCTAAAAACTGTTCAAGTGCCTAAGAAAAAACTTGGTGGTTTAAAAATAGTAAAAAAGAAAAAGCCAGCTGTAAGCAAAGATGATGAAGAGATAGATCTTCCTAAAAAACAACCAAAAGTTTCTTCTTATGGAAAGATTAGTGCAGAGGTTTTAGAAGAGTTAGCATCTAAGAAAAAATCTAAAAAAGAATCACCTGTCAGTAAAAAAGACGCTGGTAAGAAACTAGATATTTTTGGAGGTTCACTATCTGAAGTTTCTATGGATATGGATGATCAAGTAACTCTGCTTGATCTAAATGCAACTGAGCGTGCACCACTAGAACCAGAGAGACCTAAAAAGCCAAGACAACCTAAGCCAGTAGGAAGAAATGCAAATAAAAAACAAACTCCTGGAAAACGTAAGGTTCGTAAAGAGAAGAAGAAAAAGTACAAAAAAGATAATCAAACTGAAGAGATTGTAACACACGTAGATATCCCAGAAGATATCCGTGTCTATGAGTTTGCAGATAAGATCAAACGCCCTATGGGTGAAGTTATTAAGGTGTTGTTTGACCTTGGTATGATGATGACAAAAAATGACTTTTTAGGTAGTGATGAGATCGAGGTTTTATCTGATGAGTTTGGTGTTGAAGTAACTGTGATCGATCCAAAAGATGACTTTAACTACGAAGAGGACTTGGCTCACGATATAGAAGAAGATCCAAACGCAGTTAAGCGTCCACCTGTTATTACTATTATGGGTCACGTTGATCACGGTAAAACTTCACTTTTAGATGCGATTAGAAGTGCAAAAGTAAGTGAAGGCGAAGCTGGTGGTATCACACAACATATTGGTGCATATACAGTTGAACAACATGGCGAGCCGATCACGTTTATAGATACTCCGGGTCACGCAGCTTTTGGTGCTATGCGTCAACGTGGTACTGATGTGACAGATATTATTGTAATAGTTGTTGCAGCTGATGATGGTGTAAAACCACAAACTGAAGAAGTTATAAAAATAGCTAAAGAATCAGGTGCACCTGTAATAGTAGCACTAAATAAGATGGATAAAGACTCAGCAAATCCAGACCTTGTAAAAGGTCAAATGGCTGAGCATGGTATGACAAGTGTTGATTGGGGTGGAGATATTGAATTTGTTCCATTATCAGCAAAAGCTGGAACTGGGATCGATGAACTTCTTGAAAACATCTTGATCACAGCAGATGTGCTTGAACTAAAAGCTAATCCTAACGCTCCTGCGAAAAGTGCTGTAGTTGAGGCTTCGCTAGAAAAAGGTCGTGGACCTGTAGCCACCGTGATCGTTCAAAATGGTACATTAAAAGTTGGAGACAACATAGTGTGTGGTAGTTCATTTGGTCGTGTTAAAGCACTGATCGATGAGAATGGTAAGCAGATCAAAGAGATCGGACCATCTCATACAGCTCAAGTTGCAGGTTTAGACACTGTTCCACCATCAGGTGAGATCTTAATGTCTGTTGGAAGTGACAAAGAAGCTAAAGAGTATGCTCACAAACGTTATGAGTATGACAGACATAAAGAGCTTTCAAAATCAACTAAGTCTACACTTGAAGATATGACAGCTATGATAGCAGAAGGTAAACTTAAAACTCTTAAAGTTGTACTTAAAGCTGATGTTCACGGTTCACTTGAAGCTCTTAAAACTTCACTTAGTGAGTTAAGAAATGAAGAGGTAAAAGTTGAAGTTATCTCTACAGGTGTTGGTGGGATCACAGAAAATGATGTTGAGTTAGCAAGTGCAAGTGACAACTGTGTACTTTTAGGCTTTAATATCCGTCCAACTGGTTCAGTTAAAGCACTAGCTAAACAGCGTGGAATTGAGATCAGAAACTACTCTGTGATCTATCAGCTCCTTGATGATGTAACTGGTATGTTAACTGGTATGATGGACCTTAAGTTCACTGAGCAAAATACTGGTCAGGCTGATGTTAAAGACACATTTAAAACGCCAAAAGGTATGATTGCTGGTTGTACAGTTGTGGATGGTAAGCTTATCCGTGGTGGACTTGTTCGTGTTATCCGTGATGGTGTTGTTATATTTGAAGGTGAACTTACATCTCTTAAACGTTTCAAAGATGATGTTGAAGAGGTTGGTAACGGTTATGAGTGTGGTGTTGGGATCAAAGGTTACAACGATGTACAAGTTGGTGATGTGATCGAGACATTCAAAAAAGTTGAACAAAAAGTTTCATTATAGTCTCATTATAGTGAGCAAAACCCACTAAAACGGCAGGGACACTTTGTCCCTACAACCCCCTAAAGCTACAAAACATAGTTTTGAGATTGGAGATTTGTATGACTGATGCACAGATAAAACTAAAAAGAACTGATTCCATACTTCAAGAGCTTATTCCTGAAGCGATGAGTCAGTTAAACGATAACCGCCTTCATGAACTAGATGTAATAGAGGTTAGATGCTCTAAAGGTCGTGATGATGCAAAAGTATATCTTGATCCTAGCTACTTTTCAGAAGAGGAAAAAAGAGTACTTTTAAAACAACTAAAAAAAGCAAGACCGATCATAGAGGATTACTGTATGAAAGATCAAGGTTGGTTTCGCTCACCTAAGTTAAACTTTGAGTTTGACGAGCACCTAAAAAAAGCTCAAACTATTGATGAGCTATTTAAAAAAATATCTAAGGACGACAAAAATGAGTCTTGAAAGTGATATTGAGTCATTTGTAAAATCTCTTGATCTGGAGCTTTATGATATATCAACTGTTAGTGAGTTTGATGAAACAATCTACAGAATATCTGTAGTTTCAAATATTATAGAAGATGGTAAAAGAAAACCAGTAAGTTTAGACACTTGTGCAGAGCTTAGCCGTTTGATATCTCCGCTTTTAGATGTAACACCTCCTGTTTCTGGGGATTATCGTTTAGAAGTATCAAGCCCTGGAATTGAGAGAAAGCTTAAAAAACTCCACCAGTATGAACTTTCAATCGGTGAGAATATTCAGCTTGGTTTTTCAGGACGTGATAAACTAAAAGGAAAGCTTTTAAGAGTTGAAGACTCTAAGATCATACTTGAGGTTGATGGTAAAGAAGAGAGTGTGGATTTTGGCGAGATTTCCAAGGGTAAAACATACTTTGAATGGTAAAAAGCACGGCTTAACTGTGCGTGGGCATTCTGCCGAAGAAAACCTAGTGTTAACGCAAGCTAATAGGCTTTGCTTATTAGCTGTCTAAGTGAGTGATAATGGTAATTGATTATAAATTTTATATGAACCTTGCCCTTAAAGAGGCTTGGAAATACCAAGGTTTAACCTACCCAAACCCTGCTGTAGGATGTTGCATAGTCTCAAATACTGGTGCTATTTTGGCAGTGGAGGCTCATAAAAAGGCAGGGCTTCCACATGCGGAAGTTGAAGCTTTAAAATCTGCATATTTAAAACTCACAGATGACATAAACATAGAAAAGATTATAGACTCTGCAGATATACACAACTACTTAAAACAAAACCATAACAATATATTTAAAGGGTGTAGTGTATATACTACACTTGAGCCATGTTCACACGTTGGAAAAACTCCATCTTGTGCAGATCTTTTAACTGATATGGGTGTGAAAAAAGTATATGTTGGAGCATTGGATTCTAACCCTGATGCAGTAGATGGAAATCAAAAGCTTCTATCTGCTAATATTGATGTTCAAACTTGTATCTTAGAAGATGAATCAAAAGAGCTTTTATACCCTTTTGAGTCTTGGAATAAAAAAAACTTTGTATTTTTTAAATGGGCTCAAAGACTAAATGGTACATATGACGATGGGATCATTACATCTTATATGTCACGTCAAAATGTTCACGATATAAGAGATAAGTGTGACCTGTTGGTTATTGGTGGTGAGAGTGTAAGGGTTGATAGACCAACACTTGATGCACGACTAGTAGATGGTAAGGCTCCAGATATTTTAATATACTCAACTAAAAAAGAGTTTGATAGAACTATTTCACTCTTTGGTGTTAAAAACAGAAAAATTATGATCAGTGATAGTTTAGATGAGATTAAAAACTATAAAAATGTAATGATCGAGGGTGGCTCAAATATGTTTGAAGCTACAAAAAATATAGTAGATAGATATCTTTGTTATGTATCTCCTAAATTTGGTGGATATAAGAGTTTTGGTAAGGGTATGGATGAGTTTAAAGTTTTAAATACACTCCAAGAAGACGAAGATACAATTATGTGGTTAAAGAGGAAGATAAATTAATGGAAAAACAGCAAAAAATAGTTTCAATGTTTGATGATATAGCTCCAACATACGATACAGCAAACCGTGTTATGAGTATGGGTGTTGATAAAAGCTGGAGAAGAAAAGCGTGTGATCTAGCTTTTGAATTCACAGGTGTAGATACACTTGACAAAATAGTAGATGTAGCATGTGGAACTGGCGATATGATGGAGTTTTGGCGTAGCCGTGCTGAAGTTAGTGGAGTTGCTATAGGAGAGATCGTTGGTGTTGATCCTTCAAAAGGGATGGTTAGCGTTGCACGTGAAAAGTTTCCAAAGTTTAATTATCATATATCAAAAGCTACTGAGATCCCTCTTGAGGATGCAAGTGCTGATATTTTAAGTATCACATATGGGATCAGAAATGTTGTTGAGAGAAAAGAGGCTTTAGATGAGTTTAATCGTGTTTTGAAAAAAGACGGTCTTGTTGTGATATTAGAGTTTATGAAAAATGAAAATCCATCTTTACTTGGTAAGATTAGGGATTTTTATATGAATAAAATACTTCCAAAAGTTGGTGGCTTTATATCTAAAAACTTAGAAGCATATGAGTACCTTCCAAACTCTATAGGTGATTTCTCAACAGTTGAAAATATGATTAATGAGCTTGAAGATGCGGGATTTGAGGTGCTTTATAACAAAAGCTTCTCTATGGATATATCTACACTTCTGATTGCTAGAAAAAAATAAATACCTTTTAAACTTACATCACTTTTAGTTATAATATTTTCATCTCAACACAAAGAAGATATTATGGCTGAATTTAGAACTGAGAGTGACTCTTTTGGAGAACTAAAAGTACCTAGTGATAAATACTACGGAGCACAATCTGCACGCTCTTTGTTAAACTTCCCTATTGGAATAGAGACCATGCCAAAGCCACTTATTCATGCTTTGGGGGTCGTAAAAAAATCATCCGCCATTGTAAATAAGTCGTTTGGAAAATTAGACTCAACTATTGCTGATGCTATAGTTACTGCAGCAACAGAAGTTGCTGAGGGGAAATTAGATGATCATTTTCCCCTCTCAGTATGGCAGACAGGCTCAGGTACTCAAAGTAATATGAATGCAAATGAAGTGATCTCAAATCGAGCTACTGAGATACTAGGTTCTGAGGTTGGAACAAAATCATTGATCCATCCTAATGATCATTGTAATATGGGACAATCTTCAAACGACACATTTCCAACGGCTATGCATATAGCGGCAGTTTTAGAGATAACAAACAGATTGCTTCCTGCACTTAAACATATGCATGCAGAGTTGGAGAAAAAATCAAATGAGTTTGGACATATTGTAAAAATAGGTCGTACCCATACGCAAGATGCTACTCCGCTTACTTTAGGGCAAGAGTTCTCAGGTTACGTTACACAGATGAAAAACTCCATAAGAAGGGTTGAAAATACACTTCCTTCATTATCTCAACTTGCCCAAGGCGGTACTGCAGTTGGAACGGGATTAAACTGTGTAAAGGGGTTTGATGAAGAGTTTGCAAAGCAGGTCTCAATTGAGACAGGAATTGAGTTTATAACTGCTGAGAATAAGTTTGAAGCACTTGCAGCTCATGATGCCATAGTAGAAGCCAGCGGGGCATTAAATACAGTTGCGGCATCACTTATGAAAATAGCAAACGATATACGCTTTTTAGCCTCAGGTCCAAGATGTGGGATAGGGGAGATTAGTCTTCCTGAAAATGAGCCTGGATCATCTATAATGCCAGGGAAAGTAAACCCGACTCAAAGTGAAGCATTGACTATGATAGCAGCTCAAGTTATGGGAAACCATACTACAATAACCATAGCTGGATCAAACGGTCATTTTGAACTGAACGTCTTTAAACCAGTTATGATCTACAACCTTTTACAATCGATCAGACTACTTAGTGATGGGTGCATGAGTTTTACCGACAGATGTATAGTAGGTATAGTTGCAAATGAAGAGCGAATTAGTAAACTTAGAGATGAATCACTAATGTTAGTTACGGCACTAAATCAGTATATAGGTTATGATAACGCTACAAAGATAGCAAAAAAAGCACATAAAGAAAATACAACTTTGCTTGAGGCTGCACTTGCTTTAAAACTTGTGACAGAAGAAGAATTTAAAGAGTGGGTAGATCCTACAAAGATGGTGTAGATAACTAGTATCTACATATCTCTTTAAGAGAGTCTATGTCTATCACGTTTTTAGTCACAGTTTTTATTCCTTTGGATATTAGGGAGTTTTTTAAACCCTCACCTATCTTTGAAGATATATATACATTTACACTATTTTCTAAAAAAAGACTTGGAAGTACGATCGCGGGCTTTTGTTTGTTTAAATAAGCTGGATTTTTTATAGACTTTACAAAATTAATATTTTCATCTTTTATATTATAGATTAAAATATACTCTTGTAGTGGATCTGATTTTTTAAAACTCTCTATACCATCAGTACAGATTGCTACTGTTGTATCGCTTTTTGAGTCTTCTATGTTTATTTTAAATCCACTTATAAGTGCAGTAGCTAGTTTTTTTCTTGCACTTTTTAGTATCCGTGTAAAAGTTGTACGAGAAACTTCCATATGTTTTGCAGCTTCCTCTTGGTAGAGATCTAAAACATCCATCATGTATATAGCCTCGATCTCCTCATGAAGCAAATACGACACACCATTATACTCTTTATCTTTAGGGATAAAAGAGGTTACTACGGGCTTAAAGCTTAGTTTTCTTATACTTTTTCCTCTTGGCATTTTGATCCTTTTAGTTGTAATGATAGCACAATAATTATAAATAATACTTGACATATGTTCAAAATAACGGCATAATTTGGACATATGTTCAAAAAGGAAATCTTATGAATAGTATTGTAAAGGTTTATAGATTCTATTTAGATGGGTTTAAAAATATGAGAGTTGGCAAGACTTTATGGAAGTTGATCTTTGTAAAATTAGCAGTAATTTTTCTTTTTTTAAACTACTTTATACACGACAGAAGCATAAAAACAGAGTACAAAACATACGATGAAAAAGTAGATTTTGTATATAAAAATATAACAAAAGGAGATTAAGATGGAAGAGAGTTTAGTTGACTGGTCTAGAGCGCAGTTTGCTCTAACGGCTATATATCACTTTTTATTTGTACCGCTGACGCTAGGTCTTGGCTTTATTGTAGCTATTATGGAAACAATATACGTACAGACGGGCTCACAAGAGTACAAAAAGATGACAAAGTTTTGGATGACACTTTTTGCGATTAATTTTGCAATCGGTGTAGCTACTGGACTTATTATGGAGTTTGAATTTGGTACAAACTGGGCGAACTACTCATGGTTTGTAGGTGATATTTTTGGAGCCCCACTAGCAGTTGAGGGTATACTAGCCTTTTTTATGGAATCAACATTTTTTGCAGTGATGTTTTTTGGATGGAACAAGGTCTCAAAAGGTTTTCACTTGCTATCTACATGGCTTGTAGCAGTTGGATCTAACCTCTCAGCTCTTTGGATACTTGTAGCAAATGGCTGGATGCAGTACCCTGTTGGTATGAGTTTTAACCCAGACACGGTTAGAAATGAGATGATGAACTTTTGGGATGTTCTTTTCTCACCTGTAGCTGTTAGTAAATTTTTACACACTATTGGTAGCGGGTATGTTATAGCTGCACTTTTTGTAGTTGGGATCTCAGCGTGGTACTTGCTAAAGGGCAGAGATGTTATGTTTGCAAAAAGATCGATGGTTATTGGTGCTACTTTTGGTTTAATTACATCTTTGTTTTTAACATTAAGCGGTGATGAGTCAGCTCACCAAGTAGCTTTAAAGCAACCTGTAAAACTTGCGGCTATGGAGGGTATGTATGAGGGTAAAGAGGGAGCTGGAATAGTTGCAGTTGGTATGCTAAACCCAGATAAGACACTTCAAAATGATGAAGAGGTTTACCACTTTGAGTTTGAAATACCATATGCACTCTCACTACTTGGTTATCACGATATAGATGCTTATGTACCAGGTCTAAATGACTTAGTCTATGGAAACGAAGAGCGTGGGATCATAAGTTCATCTAAAAAGATGCAGATGGGAACACTTGCAGTAAACTCTCTAGAGGAGTACAAAAGAGCTAAACAAGCGGGTGATGAACAGAGAGCTCAGAGTGCAAGAGCTGTTTTAGAAGAGAACATGAAGTACTTTGGATATGGTCATATCAAAAAACCTGAAGATGTAGTACCGCCTATTGGGCTTACATTTTACTCATTTCATATAATGGTAATACTTGGTGGATGGTTTATAGTTCTTTTTGCAATGGTTTTATACCTTGTTACAAAAAAAGATATCTCTAAGTATAGACTTGTTTTAAAGTCAGCACTTTGGTCCATTCCACTTGGTTATATTGCCGCAGAAGCTGGGTGGATCGTTGCAGAGGTAGGTCGTCAACCTTGGGCTATACAAGACCTAATGCCAGTTGGAGTTGCAGCTACGAAAATCTCTACTACAAATGTACAGATAAGCTTTTTTATGTTTGCATTTTTATTTACGCTTCTTTTAATAGCAGAGATAAAGATAATGACAAAACAGATAAAAATTGGACCAGAGGAGGGACACTAAGATGGGATTTGGTGATTTAGAACTTTTAACACTTCAACAATATTGGTGGATAATCATCTCACTTTTGGGTGGATTGTTTGTATTTATTATGTTTGTTCAAGGTGGACAAACACTTATAGATACATTCTCAGATACAGAGACTGAAAAAACTATGCTTGTAAACTCTATGGGTAGAAAATGGGAACTTGGATTTACAACTTTTGTACTTTTTGGAGGTGCACTTTTTGCTGCATTTCCACTCTTTTATGCTACTAGTTTTGGTGGGGCGTATTGGGTTTGGATGATCATACTTTTTTGTTTTATTATCCAGGCTGTAAGTTATGAGTACAGAACAAAACCAGACAACTTTTTAGGACAAAGGGTTTATGAGTTGTTTTTAAAGATAAATGGAACACTTGGGGTGTTTTTACTTGGAGTTGCTATAAGTACATTTTTTAGCGGGTCTGAGTTTGTGCTAAATAGCAACAACTTTGTAGATTGGCAAAACCCTCTAAGAGGTTTAGAAGCACTGTTTAACCCATACAACTATTTTTTAGGGTTTGCACTTGTATTTTTGGTAAAGATAAGTGGAGCATTATACTTTTTAAACAACATAGATCACGAACCAATAAGAGAAAAAGCTATAAAGTCAATCAAAATAAATATGCCAATATTTTTAGTTTTCTTTTTAGCTTTTATGGGTTGGATCTTGTTTAAAGATGGCTATGCAGTTAGTGAAGATGGTGTAGTTTATTTAGAATCTGGGAAGTATCTTACAAACTTTTTGGAGATGCCACTAGTCCTTGTAATGTTTTTAGCTGGTGTGGTTATGGTAGTTTTAGCGGTGTTTAATGCTATAGTGTTTAAAAAAACATGTTGCATTAAAACTGCTGGAGCTGGGATCACTTTTACAGTAATGGCAATACTTTTAAATGTTGGCTTTAACAACACGGCCTATTATCCATCAACAAGCGATATGCAAGACTCACTTACTATTTTAAACTCATCTGGTAGTCACTATACTTTAATGGCTATGAGTTATGCATCTTTAATGGTACCTTTTGTTCTAGGCTATATCGCACTTGCTTGGTACTCTATGGATAAAGTAAAGATCACAAAAGAAGAGATAGAAGCACCAGATGCACACAACTATTAGGAGGAAGTTATGGAATATTTATATGAGATAGCGTGGTTTTGTTTATGGCCGATTATTATATATTTAGGTTGGAAGATAAGCGTTAAAAATGCTTTAAAATTTGAGGAAAAACACAATGAAAATATTAGTACCAGTAGATAGTGATGAAAAAACAGTTTTTAAAAGAACAGGGCAGGCACCATTTTTTAATATATACGAAGAGTCACAACTCTTAGAGTCTGTGCCGAACAACCACGGTGGTGGACATGGATATAAACATGCTCATGATGATTCAAAAGAGCATCTAAATGAGCATAAAAAAGATATTGAATCACTTCGTGGATGCGATATAATACTAGTTCAGGCTTTGGGTGAGCATATGAAAGAGGCACTAGAGTCAATTAGCTTAGATGTTATGAAACTAAGAAAAGATGATGGAGTGTTTGCAGATGAAGTTGTTGAGAATTTTTTAAACAACAATCTTGTAAATCAAAAAAAGTGATCATCAAAAGGGAGGGTATTATGGATCAAGATAAAACAGAGTTTTCTAAAACAGTACCACTTAACAGACTGCAACATTTTCCTATAATGATGTTTGCGATCATCATGGGACTATCTGGTCTTACTATAGTTTTTCAAAAAGCTGAGGAGATCTTGGGTTTTGTGGGTGGAGTTGGTTATGTTTTGGCTGAGATAGATATGGTTTTGTTTGTATCTATCTTAGTTGTGTATCTAGCGAAAATCATAAGATACTTCTCCGATGTAAAAAAAGAGTTTTCCCACCCAGTAAGGATAAACTTTTTTGCAGCATCTGCAATATCGTTTTTACTAATCTCAATCGTTTATCATCCAGTAAATAAAGATATAGCTTTTTATGGTTTTGTGATCGGGACTGTTATGCAGACTTTTTTTACATTTTACACTATAAATTTTTGGATAAATAAAAACATGGAGATCAACCACTCAAATCCGGCTTGGTTTATACCGATCGTTGGAAATGTACTGGTCCCTGTCTCTGGTGCTGAGTTTGCGGATGTAAATCTACTTATGTACTACTACTCCATAGGGCTTTTTTTCTGGATAGTTTTAACATCTATTTTGATCAACCGCATAATCTTTCATCACCAACTAGCTATTAAGTTTATACCTACACTTTTTATATTTATAGCACCACCTGCAGTTGCTTTTATTGCGTATATTAAGATGTTTTCAGAGTTTGATACTTTTGCAAGTATGCTTTATAATCTCTCACTTTTTTTTAGTTTTTTGCTTTTTTTCATGTTTAAAAACTTTGTAAATTTGAAGTTTTTTATATCGTGGTGGGCTTTTACATTTCCACTCGCAGCTGTAACTATTGCGTCTATACTAGCATATAAGATGACAGGTATTTTAATATATAGCTATTTTTCATATCTTTTTATGATCATCACTACATTGGTAGTTATCTTAGTTGGTGTTAAAACCATTCAACATATGTTTAAAAAAGAGATATGTATAGCTGAATAGAAACTTTTGATATAATCGTTTAATGATAAACACATTAAGCCAAAAAAAACTAGATCTAATCCTGCCAAATACAAACAAAGCTCTAAAAGAGGCATTGCAAAATGCAACTCCTAAAGAGCTTGAGGCTTTATCTAAAGGAAAAGATCTAAGTTCGATTTTGGATACTCTACTTAAACAAAGCTCACAAAATAGCTCAAGTGACAAGATCTTGTTAAGTCTACTAAAAAACAACCCTACACTAAAGAGTTTAGGCGATGCAGCTACTACTATAAAAGATCTGCTAAACGCTATAAAACAAGACAAAAACCAGCTCCCAGTAGAAAAAACACTTAAAAATATACTAGTAGATATAAAAGATCTAAGCAAAACTGAGCTAAAACAAAAGTTTCAAGACTCAGGTGTCTTTTTAGAGTCACGCTTAAAAGATTTAAACCCTTTGCAAAACAACAAAGAGTTATTATCAAGAGATCTAAAATCTGCACTTCTTTTAGCTAAAGATGAGTTAGTTAATTTAAACCATGCAAATAAAACAGAGGTTTTAAAACATATAGATAAACTCTCCTTGCAGATAGATTATTTTCAGCTACTTTCACATCTGTCAAACTCATCTTCAATCTATCTTCCATTTTCGTGGAATGCTATGCAAGAGGGTAGTATTGAGATGAAAAAGGCAGAAGATAAGTTTTATTGCGATATAGACTTAAAGTTAAAAGATTATGGAGAGATAAAGTTTAAACTTGCTTTGTATGAAAAAAACCAACTAAACTTGCATCTATTTGCTTCAAATAAGGAGTTTCAAGAGATCGTAAAAGAGAATCTAGGCCTACTAAGAGGTGCAATTATTGGTGTTGGTGTAACTCTAAGGGAGGTTAGGATCTTTGAGCCTAAAGATTCAGATGCGACATCTGCATATAATGACATCGATGATCATCTAGATATGAGGTTTGAGGTTAAGGTATGAAGAAAAAAGCAACAGCATTAAGGTATGACACAAAAAAAGAAAACGCACCTAGAATGGTTGCAAAAGGGGAGGGTAAAGCTGCTGAAAATATAATAAAAATAGCAGAACTAAACAATCTTGCGATAAAAAAAGATGAAGATCTAGTAGAGCTACTCTCCAAAGTTGAGTTAGATAAAGAGGTGCCAGAGGCTCTGTACAAAGTTGTAGCAGAGCTTTTTAGCTTTGTTTATAAGGTTACAAAAAAGGACTAACTTTCATCTTCTGTAAAGATAGCATCGAGCAGTCCATCTACAAACTCATACTTATCAAATGGTGTTAAGTTCTCAGGCAACTCACCAGTTCCTACATAAAGTATAGGAAGTTCAAGTGCATAAGCGATGGAAAAAATAGAACCACCCTTAGCAGTTCCATCTAGCTTTGTGATAATGATCCCATCTATCCCTATCATCTCATTAAAAGATTTTGCTTGAGATATTGCAGAGTTTCCTTGTGTACCATCTAGGATCAGTATGGTTCTGTGCGGTGATCCACTATGAGCTTTATCACAGATGCGATTGATCTTTTTAAGCTCATTTGCTAGGTTTGTTTGTGTGTGTAGTCTTCCAGCGGTGTCTATGATCACATGATCATACCCTTTAGCTTTTGCAGAGTCTATGGTGTCATACGCTACAGCAGATGAGTCATGACCTTGTTTTGATGATACTATTGGTATATCTAGTTTATCTGCCCAGAGTGTAAGTTGTTCGATCGCAGCTGCACGAAAAGTATCTCCAGCTCCTAAAACAACTTTTTTGCCCTGATCTTTGTAGCGATGTGCTAGTTTAGAGATCGTTGTAGTCTTACCAGCCCCATTTACACCAACTATAAGCTCAACAAACGGAGCCTTAAACTCAGGCTCTTTGTACTCAGTGTATGCTAGTGTAGCTAATAGTTTTGAACGCAGTATCTCACGGGTTATCTTCTCTTGGTAGGTCTGATCTAGTATAAGTTCGATCAGTTCATACTCAACATCTGCTTCAAGTAATATATCTTCGATCTCATCTTTAGTAAAACTGACCTTTTTTTTTGGAGCTACTGTTTTTATAGCCTCTGCAGTTTTGTTGAGTGATTTTTTAATAAATCCAAACATCTATATTTCCAAAGCCCTTTTTATGTCACTTTCTATAAACTCCTCTTGAACACTTCCAACGTAGTGGTTAATGTACTCGCCATCTTTGTAGATCACAACAGTTGGGATAGGGTAGCGCTGACCCATTTTTAAACTAGATGTTATAGCGTTGTTTAGTCTCATATTTTGATCGGAGTTAACTATGGTATATTTTGCGTTGTATTTTAGTCTAAACTCATCTATTTTGTCGTTTAGTATCTTACCGTCCTCTGTAAACTCTGGGATTTCTACTGTTGAGCCTATTATTATTAGGTCATCTTTGTATTTTTCTTGCAAAGATGTAAGGTGTGAAGCTGAATCTTGACAAGGTGGACACCATGTAGCAAAGATGTCAAAAAGTACAACTTTCTCAGCCGAATCTTCCACAAAAAAGCCGTTAGAATCATTTTGTTTAACTATTATTTGTTCATTGCCAGTTGTTGTTAAAACATACTCTTTTGACGCTAATATGTCATTTGCCTCGTTTTCGGTACTACAAGCTGTAAAAAATGTAAGTGTTAGGATCAAAGAGATAATAGATAAAGTTTTATTAAGCATAAATGCTACCTTTTTTTTGTAAAATAGTAGTTAAGAGCTTCCTCTTAACTTAGACGAAATTATAGCCATAAAGATTTAATATGATTCTTACAAAAAGTGGATTTAGAAAAAATTGTATCAAGATGATGAATGATCGACTAAAAAATAACTCCATATATGAAAATAAAATTATTAATAATAAAATATTAAAATTATTGAATTCTGTTAGAGGTAGAAATATACTAATCTACTACCCATTACAGCAAGAAGCAGATATAAGAAAAAGCATAGTGCATCTTAGAAAAAAAAATAATATTTTCCTACCTTTTATGGAAAATGAAAGTTTTAAGATAGTACCATTTAGGTTACCGCTACAAAGAAAAAAATTTGGTATATATGAAGCGGGTAACAGTTTAAAAAATATAAATAATATTGATATAGCTATTGTACCTGTAGTTGGAGTTGATGGTAATCTACAAAGGATTGGCTTTGGTAGAGGTATGTATGATCGTTACTTTGAAAAATTAAAAAATAAGCCATACACGATCTTTGTACAGCCAAGGGCTTGTACTACCAAAAAACTCATCTGTGATCATTTTGATGTGATGGGTGATACGCTAATAACTGCAGACAAAAGGTATATTGAAATATAGGATGAAAGATGTTAAATGAGATGCTACTAGGTGGTGCTACAGCCACTATTAGTGGAGTCATTGGCTTTTTCATTTCTAAAAAAATTAATAATGCTAACTTTGATGTATATGTACAACAAGCAAAAGCAAAAGCTCATGTAATAGAAAATGAAGCGCAAAACCTTTTAGAAAAAAGTCGCCTAAAGTCTCAAGAGATTGAGATTGAAGCGAAAAAACATTTTGAAAGTGCAAAAGAGAGAGCAAAAGCTGAACTGTCTCAAAGGGAAGATAAAGTTTTTCAAAAAGAGCAGGATTTTCAAAGGTTCATTAAAGATGAACAAAGAAGACTTCAAGAGGAGTCTTTGGCGTTAAAAGCAAGAAAGATTGATTTACAAAGAAATGAAAAGTCACTAGATTCGCTAAAAACTAAATATGAAGAGAATATACAAAGAGCACTAAATGCGATTGAAAATAGTGCTGGTATGACGCAGGATGAAGCAAAAGATATGCTTCTTAAAAAAGTTGAAGATAGATCACGAAGTGAGATAGCTCATATTGTAAGAAAATATGAAAACCAGGCTAAAAAAGATGCAAAGAAAAAAGCTAACTATATACTGGCTCAAGCTACTAGTAGGTTTGCTGGTGAATTTGCAAGTGAGTATTTAACAAGCACTATTCATCTTGAAAGTGATGAATTGAAGGGTCGTATTATTGGTAAAGAGGGGCGAAATATAAAGTCGCTTGAGACTCTGCTTGGAGTGGATATTATAATTGATGATACTCCAAACTCTATCCAAGTGAGTAGTTTTAACCTTTACAGACGTGCTATTGCTACAAAAACAATAGAACTGCTTGTAGATGATGGTCGTATACAACCTGCTCGTATTGAAGAGATTTTTGAGAAGGTGACTGAGGAATTTGAAGAGAGCTTGTTAAATGAGGGTGAAGAGATTGTTATTGATCTTGACATTGGTGTAATGCATCCAGAGCTTATGAAGCTGATTGGAAAGCTAAGGTATCGTGCATCTTATGGACAAAATGCTTTAGCACACACACTTGAAGTTGCTTATTTATCAGGGATAATGGCTGCTGAGATGGGTGGTAATGTAAGGATCGCTAAAAGGGCAGGGTTGCTTCATGATATAGGAAAGTCACTCACACATGATATTGATGGAAATCATGTAGATTTGGGTGCTGAGATCTGTAAAAGGTATGATGAACATGAAGTTGTGATCAACGCTATCTATGCACATCATGGCCATGAAGATATGTTAAGCATAGAGTGTGCGGCAGTATGTGCAGCAGATGCACTCTCAGCCGCACGTCCTGGTGCTAGACGTGAAGTACTAGAGAGCTTTTTAAAACGTGTTACTGAGATAGAGGAGATCGCATCTTCACACACAGGTGTGAGACAAGCGTATGCTATAAACGCTGGTCGAGAAGTAAGAGTGATGGTAAATGCAACACTTGTAAATGATGATGAGTCTATCTTAATGGCAAAAGAGATCGCTGAAGAGATTGAGCAAAAAGTTCAATACCCAGGCGAGATAAAGGTAAATGTGATCCGTGAGAGTAGGGCTACAGTTTACGCAAAATAAGCTTCTACGCCCGTGGAAGCTAAATGTTTATATTAAAGATGCATAATTATAAGACTACCATTTAACAGCAAATAATACTGTTTAATGATAGATTAAATTAAATACATATATAATGATCTCAGTTAGTATAAAATAATATTATACATCTGGAGGTATTGCCATGGAAAGGTACTTACAAGATGGTGATTTTATTGTTTCAAAAACAGACCTTAAAGGTCGTATAACATATGGAAACGATAAGTTTATACAGGTATCAGGTTATTCAGAAAATGAACTACTTGGCGCTCCTCATAATATTTTACGACATAGGGATATGCCTAAGGTTGTGTTTAAACTATTGTGGGATAGGGTACAATCAAAAGATGAGATCTTTGCCTATGTTAAAAATAGGTGTAAAAATGATGACTACTACTGGGTCTTTGCAAATGTAACAGCGTCTGTAAACAAGGATGGAAAAGTTATAGGTTATTACTCTGTTCGGCGTAAGCCAAGGCCTGAAGCAGTTAAAAAAATAATACCAATATATAAAAAATTGTTGGATATTGAAAAAAAATCAGGAGTAGAAGCTTCTTTAAATGAACTACAAGCAGTATTAAATGAAAATAAGGTGACATATGATGAATTTATCACTAGTATTTAAAAATAATTCGGTGCGATTTTTAATCTTCACAATACTTCTTGTTATAGGGTACTTTTTATATATTGGGGAGTATGTAGCTGCTGTTTTAACTTTCATTTTGGCTAGTATATCTTTTTTTTTTAATACCCCCGAAACTTCAAAAGATGAACTTTTAGATCAGGTTCGTTCACTCTCAAAACTAGCTTCTAATGGAGAACTTGAGCCAAGAATTACAGGTATAGATGAAAGATCTGAGTTTGCTGATATTGCCAAAAATTTAAACTCTTTAATTGACCAGGTTGAAGTTGTTATAAGGGAGTCTATTACATCTATCCGCTCAGCTACAAATGGTGTTGAGCATAGGGTTGCTTATTCAGAAGGTTTAAAGGGTATATTTATCCATACTATAGATACTATAAATGAAGCTATTGAAAATATACATTTGGGTAATAGAATGAGATATCGCGGTGAGATCAGTAATGATCTTCATAATCTTGGTGGTGGTATAGGTAGGGGACTGGAGTTGGTTCAGGCTGAGATAGCATCATGTAGTGATGAAGCCGGAAAAATTTCTGATATATCTATTAAGGCTAGTGAAGATGTAGAAAATTCAGTAGATGATGTAAGGGATGTTAATACTAGCTTTGAGTCTCTTTCTCAAAATATATCTAGTAATGCAGAACTAATTGATTCTTTAAACCAAAGAACACAAGAGATATCAGATGTTTCAAATTTAATCAAAGATATAGCTGATCAAACAAACCTTTTAGCTCTAAATGCAGCAATAGAAGCAGCTCGGGCAGGTGAACATGGTCGTGGATTTGCTGTAGTTGCTGATGAGGTTAGAAAACTTGCTGAGCGT
>JBEPWC010000007.1:0-1323 GCA_041642615.1 Sulfurimonas sp.
TATGACTTATTCTGGATTATTTCATTTCTAACTTGTGTGAAAAATATATTTTGTTTTGCTTTGATCTGTTCATGATCAACTTTTGTCTCTTTTTTTGTAATCACTTGCTTTTTAGCTTGTGTTTGTTGCGTAGCTATAGCTTCTGAGGGGTTTTGTTTTGGAGGTTCTTCTTGTAGTGGCTCTTCTAGAACTTCCTCTTTTGTAATCTCTTCTTTTACGATCTCTTCTTTTTTGGGGATCTTTTTAACAACCTCTTTTTTTATGATTTTTTTCGGCTTAGGTTTTGGCTCAGGTTTGGGTTTGGGCTTTGGCTGAACTTTAGGCTTTGGCTCCTCTGTTTTTTGAACAACCTTTTGCTTAGCCATCATACTTACTTTGATCATATTTGGCTCATCTATGGTTTTGTCAGATATATTTTCAATCTTTGGTGAAAACACAACTATACCAGCCACCAAACCAACATAGATCAAAGTAGTGATAACAAAAGAGGAAAAGTATCTATTCATGCTCAAACTTTTTTGTGAAATTCTACACCATTACAAGACAAAACAAGTTTAAACACTAGAAGTCTTTTTTAGCTTCAACTACTGCTTGTTCATAACTAGCCATCTTACCGCCGTTGTTTTTTACAAACTCTTGGGCTTTTTCTTTTGTAGAAAATGCATACTTGCTAACTTTGCTCATAGTGCCTTTTTTCTTACTTGCTATTACATAAAAAGCTTTTTTTGCATCTATAAATTTCAGTGTATCAACAGCTACAACTCCCTCATCTGTTGTTTTTTCGCTGTGTTTGTGATCTACTAAACAGTGGATCGAGCAGTACTGTTTTGTCTCACCTTTTGAATCTTTTGCAGCGTGGTTTGTTTTGTAAAACATAGGTAGTTTCATCCCACATACAGAACAAGACTTAGCATCTTCACCTTTTTGTAAGATCATAGCTTTTTTATGGTCTACACTCTGAAACATCTTACCAGACATACTTGAGTGTCCACCATGGTGTGAGTGTCCATCTTTCCCATATGCATGCATCGCATAGATTCTAAAGAGATTAAGTGAAAGGTAAAACACTATTAAAAGTGAAGCAAAAACAAACGCTACAGTTTTTGCCGCTTTTGTAGCTTCAAAAAGATTTACCCTTTTGTAAAGGATATAAAAAGCCCAAAGAACAGCTACATATGGAAAAAAGCTAAATACACTTAGCCACCCATCACCACGTGAAGCTAGGTTTTCAACATGACCACCAAATCCAAAACCGTATAAAAATCCATTTGCGATGTCTGCATATGTATGTGTAAAAAAGCTATGAAGAAGATGAGATAACCC
>JBEPWC010000007.1:1333-20356 GCA_041642615.1 Sulfurimonas sp.
ACGACGCTCTTCCGATCTACCCAAGTGTGTAAAAAGTTTTACTGTAGTCAGTTTTTAGTGCTTTTGAAGCTACAAACATACCTAAAAGTACAAGTGCTAAAACTATAGCATTTGAGTAAAGAAATGCAAAAAGTCCAACAACATCAAAGCCCATCTTTCCAAATGTTTCTTCAAACCAGTTGGCTGTTTTAGTCCATGGCATAAACTCAGCAGCTTTGCTTCTACCAAGCCCATGGTGAAAACTCATAGTGATTGAGATCGCAGCAGCTATAAGTATGTAAGTCCAAACCTCTATCTTATCTATTTTAAACTTTTTATATAAAGATTTTCCAGGCTTTACCATCTTAAAGCTGATCGCATCACAAGCAGCACTACAGTCCATACATAAAGAACAATCCTCCATTGTATTTTTCTTATCAAATGTAAATGGTTTTAGGTTGTACGAACAAGCCTTGGCACACTCAAATGTTTTACACTCGCTACAGTCACTCTTGTATGATCCAAGCCATGTAAAAGAGATGCGTTGATACGCTTTTGTAAGGCTTCCGATCGGACAGACATACTTGCAGTAACTCATATCTTTGTAAAGGTAAAAAAGTAAAAATGAAAGTAGTGTAAGTACAGTAAATAGCATAGCAGTAGCAAAAGGGGCTTTAAAAAAACCTGGGAACATATAGTAAACGCCCCACCAGCCGATCACGATCAGCATCAGACCCCACCAAGGGTTTTTAAGCCACTTTGGCATCTCTTTTTTTAGACCATAACGAGTTAAGTACTTCCCAATAAATCCGTGTGGACAGATACCGCAAAATATACGACCAAATGTTGAAAGAGTAACAACCATAAACAGCGACCAAAACAGTCCCCAAAAAAGGTAGCGTGTAAATGTGTTTTCACTACCTTGTATAGCAAATCCTAAATATACACCATATAAAAAAAGTCCTAAAACAAGAACCCTTATAAACATTAAAAAGCTTTGGTTTTTAAAGATAAACCCTAAAATGGGCATACCAAATATATCGTTTTTATCTCGGTTGTTTTTTGTCTCTATCATCTGTTTTTCCTCTAAAACTTAGCTGATAAGCCAGCAGTTAGAATTCTACCAGGGTTAACTGTGATAGACAGGTCCTCTTCATCAAAAGTTCCATCTTCATTTCTATCTGAACTTGATCTTGCAGATGTATAGTATTGTTTATCAAAAACATTATCAGCTCTTACAAAAAAGCTTGTATCAAACATACCCATTTTTCTGTTATAGGTAGCCATAAGATTTAGAGTTCCATGACCATTGATCTCTATTTCGTTTCTATCATCTGCATAATATTTTGATTTAGCATTTACTTCTGCCATTAATGTAAGGTTTTTCATTGCTTTGTAGTTCATAATTAAATTTGCATTATGTTTTGATGTTCTTGGGATTGTGTTACCAGTAACATCTGTAACATCTACACTTGCACCACGACCACTTCCTAGTGTAATACCGTTGTTTTTATAATCAGTATATGTTGCATTAAGGTATGTATATGCTAAGTTAAAACTCAAAGAGTTAACTATATTTCCAACTGCTGATAGTTCAAAACCTCTGTGTTTAGCTCCACCTATGTTATCCCACATATCAGTTGTATCTGTATCACCATAGTTACCCGACGTTTTCATAATAAAATCTTTTCTATCTATTTGAAAGATTGAAGTCTCATACTTAATACCATCAGCCAGTACTCTAGTACCAATTTCGTAGTTTAAAGATTCTTCAGGTTCTAAGTCAGGATTATTTATAGTAGAACCCCATGTACTTATATCTCCAGCAAATAGTTGAGAGATTGTAGGTGCGCGAAAACCTGTAGAATAGTTCACAAAAAGGGTTGATTTGTCATTAATTTGATAGTTCATTCCAATTCTATATGAGTATACATCAAAGTCTTTTTTGAAGTTATTTGAATCAGAATCAGTATAGTCTAGGTTTATAGAATCAAATCTTAGGTTTGCAGTAGCACTGATAGAGTTTGTAAAAGCATACTTGTACTCGCCGTACAAAGCGTATACATTTTCATCTGTTTTATCGTTACTATTAAAATCACCTGCTTTGAAAAAATTAGGAGTAACACTGTATGATGGTCTATAGCTTATAAGAGCTTGGTTAACTTTGTATGTGGTTTTGTTTTCATATTTGTTTGCTCTTAGATCTAAACCAATAAGTGCAGCAGAATTATCAAAAGAATCTCTATACTCACTCTTTATTCCAGTTTGAACTTGTTCATAGTGGTTGTCATATACATAATCACTATCATCTAGTGTTGGATCATCTGCCCCACTTCCATCTTTTGTTTGTGGACGAGATATAAACTCTGTAGTATCTGTATAAACATAAGAATTTACTAAAAGGTTGGCACCATGATCAAAGTCTTTTGAATATGTTAAAAAACCTTTTAATAGTTTAACATCATACATTCTTGTATAGTCACGGCTCTCTTGATCTCCATCATAAACTGATTTAGGGTTTGTTTCAGCCTGAGTTACTCCACCAACAGTACCGTGTGAATCTTTCTCTCTTTGAGAATACTCAACTCCAAAGCTTAAATCAGATGTATCATCTAGATAGTATTGTAGTTTACCATTTAGATAGCTTGTTTTATAATCAGAATCTTCATGATATCCATCAGCTGATCTTTGACTGGCTTGAGCGTGAAAACTCATATTTTTATCTGCATAACCTGTTCTTGCAACAGCTTTTTTATAACCATAACTTCCAATTTCAACTGCACCATAGTTATGATTGTATTTCGCTCCTCTTTTTGTTGTGATGATCACAGCACCAGATAATGCATCATCACCAAAAAGATAGGAAGCTCCACCTTTGATAACCTTAACACTCTCTATATTGTCAAGATCTATATTAACTCTACCAGTTCTTTCAAACACAGGTACACCATCAATTACCACAGCTACACCAGGTTTTTCACCCATATACATTTGGTTTTCAACACCTCTTAAGTGTATTTTCAAACTATCGCCAGTTGATGACTCTGTTGTAATTCCAGGAATTGATTGGAGAATTTGTTGGATATTTGTTATGTGTGACTTATCTATCTTTTTTCCACTTACAGTATTGGTACTTGAAACCTCACTTCTTTTAGTTTCAAACTTATCATCAATAGTTGAAGATTCAACTCTTATAGTCCCAAGATCTGAAGCGTATGCACTCATTGTCATCGCACATACAGCTGAAATAGCAGTTATTTTTCTCATATACTTTCCTAAACTTTAAATATTTTCTGTAAGTCTATTTTGAAAGTGTTAAATTAGTGTTAATTTTGCTTTGGTAGTACTCGTTTTTTTGTGAAGTATTTGTTTTTGTTACAATTTTTATGTTTTAGGGGGATCCTAAAACATATTAAACTCTATAGGTTGTCAATAACTTTTAACAACTCTTCAGGTCTGTTAGAGTTTTTGATAGCGTTTTCTTTAGAGATGATCTTTTTCTTAAGAAGATCCATGATCTCTTGAGTTTGAGTTTTCATAGATGTTTCACCTTGGTTAAGCTGCATCTGTGAATAAAGTTGGTGAACTTTATCTTCACGTATAAGGTTTGCGATCGCAGGGTTAGAGATGAGGATCTCTTGAGTTGCAACTTTTCCACCACCAACTCTAGGGATCAGTGATTGTGAGATCACAGAAACTAAAGATGAAGAGAGTTGGGCACGGATCTGACCCTGTTGTTCAGAGTCAAAAACATCAATAATACGGTTGATTGTCCCAGCTGCTGAGTTTGTGTGAAGTGTACCAAAAACCAAGTGACCAGTCTCTGCAGCTGTCAAAGCTGCACCGATCGTTTCAGCATCACGCATCTCCCCAATTAGGATGATATCAGGATCTTGTCTTAGTGCGTACTTTAATGCCGCTGCAAAAGACTTCGTAGAGCTTCCAACATCACGTTGAGAAAATAGCGATTTGTTGTTTTTATGAACAAACTCAACTGGATCTTCAACTGTGATAACGTGTTTACGCTCAGACATGTTTATCTCATTAAGCATAGCTGCTAGGGTGGTTGATTTACCACTACCTGTAGGGCCAGTAACTAAGATCAGACCCTTTTCCCTTTTAACAAGCTCTTTAAAAATAGGAGGTGAATCAAAAGAATCAAGTGTCGGGATCTCGATAGGGATCATACGAAATGCACAAGCAGTTCCACCGATCGTTTTATAGTAGTTTGCACGAAAACGTCCAACATTTTCTATCTCAAATGAAAAGTCTAACTCATTGTTTTCTTCAAACTCTTTTTTTTGCTTCTCTTTGATAAGAGAATTTGCCATATTGTCCAAATCTTTAGAAGTAAGCTTTGGTAGTTTAAGTGGCTTTAGCTCTTTATCTATACGGATCTGAGGCTCACTACCAACAACAAGGTGTAGATCAGATGAACCAAGTGCTAGCGTACTTTTTAAAAGTTTCCTAACATCGATTGTTTTTCCCTCAGGTTGTTCTATCTCTTCTGTCATAATGTTCCTTTGGTTATTCTATGATTTTTGGTACTACAAAAAAGTGATCATCACTATTAGGTGCATTTTTTAGTATCTCATCATTTATATCTGTGTTACAAGATGCTACATCTTTACGAAGATATGTAGCTCTATCATCCATTGAAAACTTATCATCGACTCCCTTTGTGTCAAGTTCACTTAGGTTGTCAACAAAAGATACAATCTCTGATAATTGTTCTTTTATCTCATCTCTTTTACTGCCATCTACTTCTAAATACGATAATTTTTCAAGTTTTTTTAAAAGAGTGTCATCTACTTGCATATAAGGTCCTATTGTCTAATTTCACATTATTGTAGCTAAAAAAACTTATTTATTTGATAAAAATTTAACAAACTATTAGGTAGTATTACGCACTACATAATTTATAAGGATATTTTTTGAGCTTAAAAGAAAATATAGACATGGTTAAAGATGAGTTAAACTCTGAAGAGAAGTTTTTTGAAAAAGCTGTTATGACAGAGAGGTTTGTAAAAAAGTACAAAAATATGATGATCGGTGGTGTTGTGGTTGTTGTACTTTTTGTAGCTGGAAGTATTTTTTATTCTTTTAATGAGAAACAAAACATAAAAGAAGCAAACATCGCTTTAGCTGAGTTAAAACAAGACCCAACTAGTGTAAGTGTAAAGTCAAAGTTAAAGTCACTTAGTAAAGAGCTTTATGATGTTTGGAGCTATTCTCAAGCTATGGCAAATAATGATATAAAAGCATTACAAGAATTAAAGTCTTCAAAGACTATTATTGTATCTGATCTTGCTAAGTATGAGCTTGCATCTGCTAGTGGCGATCAGGATAAGCTTTCAGATTATTCTATGAAGCAAGATGCTATTTACAAAGATCTAGCCCTAGTTCAAAACGCTATTTTATACATAAACGCTGGTCAAACAAAAAAGGCACACAAAGAGTTAAGAAAAGTTCCACAAAGCTCAAGTTTAAACAAAGTTGTAACAGCTTTAATGCACTATGGGGTTAAATAAAAAGTGAATAAGATATTTTTAGTTTGCTTAGCAGTTATAGCTTTTGTATTTAGTGGATGTAGCACAAAAGAGGTCTATGAGCCAAAAGTTGTAAAGGGTGATTGGGAACAATATGATGATGCTAACCAAAGCATCATAGAGACAAACCAAGATGGTGCACTTTTAGAAGATAGGACTGTATTTGTTGAGGGTAAAGAGGCAGGAGTTAAGATCGATGAAGATAAGAGTTTTTTATCTTACAGTGATGGTTGGATCATAAGTGCATCTTTAGATGGAAACCTTTCACTTGCTTACTTAGCTGATCCAAGTATGAAACATGAGTTTGATCTAAAAAAGTCAGTAGCTACAGCAAGTGTAAAAAACGACACATTGGCAGTTCTTTTTGCAGATAATGAGATGGCACTATACTCGATCTCTAGCAAAAAACCACTTTTAAAAGAGCAGGGCAATCCACCTATTATAGTAAATTCAAAAATTGTAAAACCTTACTTTATGAATGATCTTGTGCTTTTTTTAACACTTGATGGTAAGGTTGTCATCGTTAGCTCAACTCAGTACAAGAAGTTAAGAAGTATAATAGTCTCTAGTGAAGATAATTTTAACAATATAATCTACTTTGATATCATAGACAACAAATTTATAGCCGCAACTGGAACTAAGATCTTGTCATTTGGACAAAAAGAGGTAAGAGCCGATTATGAGCCAAGAGATATAGTAACCGATAAAAAAAGTATATATATAGCTACAAAACAGGGTGAGATCATCTCTTTAAACCCAGATCTTGGTGTAAATGCAAAAGCTAAGTTTGCTTTTGCTCATTTTTTGGCTTTGATATCTACAGAAGATAAACTCTATGCACTTGAGAAAACAGGTTACCTAATAGAGTTTAGTAAAGACCTTCTAGAGTATGATGTGTATGAGGTTGATGTAGAAGAGGGTTATATACACGTAGATGATAAAACTTTTTACATAGCAGATGAGTACATCTCAGTTAAGTAAAGAGCTAGAGGCTTTTTTAGAATACATAAGTGTTACAAAAGCACTAAATAAAAAGTCAGTATCTGCCTACATGGGGGATCTCTCATCGATCGAAGAGGAACTTCAAACAAACCTTATAGACCTAGACTCAGAAAAACTTTTGAGTCTACTCTCAAAATATGAAAACAAACGCACACTAAACCGCAAACTATCATCCATAAATGCTTTTTTTGAGTTTTGTTACAGTAGTAATTTCTCAAGTCAAAAAACAAAACTAAAGAGTGCAAAGATCCCAAAACTTTTACCAAAGTTTTTATCTAGTGATCAACTACTAGCTGGTGTAGAGATGTGTGATACCTCAAGTTGGCTTGGTCTTCGTGATGCTGCACTTTTGTATTTTTTATACGCTTCTGGTGTAAGGATTAGTGAGTGTCTTAGCTTAACTAAAGAGGATTTAGATGGTGAATGGTTGCTTGTCAGACACGCAAAGGGTGACAAAGAGCGTTTAGTCCCAGTTGCAAAAGTAGCATGTGATGCACTAAATGAGTACCTAGGAGAGTGCCCGTATGAAAAAGATCACCTCTGGTGTAACTACAAAGGGGATAAGCTAAGTCGTGTATCTGCTTTTAAGATCACTCAAAAATATCTTGGTGTCTCACCCCATGTACTTCGTCACTCATATGCAACAGCACTTATAACAGGTGGAGCTGATCTAAGAGTTGTTCAAGAGCTTTTAGGACATGCATCTTTGATTACAACTCAGGTTTACACACATATACAAAAACAGCACTTAAGTGAAACTGTTGATATTTGTCATCCTTTTTCAGGTGATATAAGCTAAAAAATAGTCCAATTAATGTAAAATAATTATAAAGTAAATAACCATATATTTTCTAAAAAGTTTTGTTGAGATTTGGTAAGGGTAAAATAAAAGATGAAAAATATTTTAGTAGTAGTTGTAATGATTGCAGTGATTATAGGGTTATTTCTCATGCTTGGTACTAGTGGTGGGATGGTAGTTGTAAAAGAGGGAAACCTGAAAAAGCTCCCACTTGAGATTAAGCTTGGGCACTACCAAGATAGTGATTGTGGTATGGTTATAGATGATCTCTCTTTTGCATCTCAAGTGGTGTCACCTAGTGGAAAAACATACTTTTTTCACGATCATGGAGGCATGGCAAAATGGATCAAAGACAAAGATTTTGCAAAAGATGCTAAGATCTGGGTTAGAACATTAGATACTAAAAAATATATAGATGCAAAAAAAGCTTACTACTCTTTAGATGATGAAACACCGATGGGGTATGGATTTGGTGCATATGAGTATAAACAGGATGGTTTCATAGTCTTTGATGAGATGCAGTTAAAGATGCTTCGTGGAGAGACAATGAATAACCCACTTATTAGAAAAAAACTTCAAGGAAAAGAGTAGATGGAGAGTGTAAACCTGCTGACCATAATTTCAATAGCTTTTTTAGGTTCATTTGGACACTGTATAGGTATGTGTGGTGGAATAGTTATGGCATATTCAAACATAAAGATACAGCCAAATTCATCTAAAGTATCTAAAAGTGTAGCCCATATATTATACTCTTTTGGTCGTGTTACAACCTACACTGTTTTAGGTGCACTTTTTGGATACCTTGGTGGTGTTGTAGTTTTTTCAAACAGTGCAAATGGTATACTTTTAATAGTAGCAGGGGTTGCCATGATTCTAGCTGGGCTTTCACTTATGGGAAAGATGAAGTCTTTAAGCATAGGTGGAAGATCACTAAGTGATACAAAGTTTTATAAAAGCAGTTTTACTAAGATCATGAACTCAAAATCAAATATGAGTTTTTATCTGCTTGGGATGTTAAACGGGCTACTGCCATGTGGATTTGTATACTTTTTTGCCATAACTGCAGCAAGTACTGCTGATCCTGTTTATGGTGCTTTAGTTATGTTTATATTTGGTTTGAGTACAATTCCTGCGATGTTTGGTCTTGGAACTCTAAGCAGTTTAAATTTAGCGACAAATTTTAGAAATATGCTAGTTTCTTTAGCATCTATTGCGGTTTTATTTTATGGAGTATTTACAATTTATAGCGGGTATGAATATATAGCTTACCCAGAAAAAACATTAACTGATTGTCATTAAGGAGTAAAAATGCAGAGTTCAATAGTTGAGAGTATTAAGTCATTGCCACCACTCTCAAAAACTATAGCAGAGATTAATAGAGTGTATGCAGATGAAAATGCATCTGTAGCAGATATGGCTAAGGTTATAGAGGGTGATCCGATGATTGTTGCAAACCTTCTTAAAGCTGCATCATCACCACTTTATGGCTTTTCAAAAGATATAAAAAATGCTTCACAAGCTGTTAGTTTGTTTGGTATGAGTATGACCCGTTCAATTGCTGTTGGAAACTCTGTTAGAAAACTTTTAAACGTTGACCTTGAGCCTTATGGGATCACAAGTGAGCAGTTTGCAAAGATCTCATCATTACAAGCAGTACTGCTATCTACTTGGTATAACAAAATAGACAGGCAGAAGGCTCAAAAACTATTTTTACCTGTTTTTCTGCAAGAGACAGGTAAGATCTTAATAGCTAGTGATATTATCCAAAATGATGAGACTACGAGCTTTAAATCAGATGTGGAAACTTCAAACGACCTTGCACAGCTTGAAAAATCATATGTAGGTATGACTACAGCAGATGTTACAGCGCTAGTGTTTGAACACTGGAGTTTTGATGAAGAGGTCATAGAGACCATAAAGTATGCAGATCAGCCACAAAATGCACCAGATGAGCTAAAAGAGAGTGCAAATATATTAAATATAACAAAAACAATAATCCCTGTAAATACCCCTTTTGCACCACAGTCGATAAATTTTGGTCTTAAAAAAGCTGAAAATGCAGGCTTTGATGTAGATGTACTTAGAACATCAGTAGATATTGTAGCGGAATTTAACTAGATGGCAAAAACAGTAACGATCATAGATACATTTGGGTTTTTCTTTCGTGCCTTTTATGCACTCCCGCAACACCTAAAAAATAAAAACGGCTTTCCAACAGGACTATTAACAGGTTTTACAAACTTTATATCTACACTTCAAAAAGATCACGATAGTGACTACATAGTCTTTGCAGTTGACTCTAAAGGTGATACTTTTAGAAATGAGATAGACCCAAACTACAAAGCAAACCGCCAAGCTCCACCAGAGGAGTTAAGTATGCAACTACCAATAGCGATCGAGTGGATCGATAAGATGGGTTACAAAACTCTTGGTATGAGTGGATTTGAGGCTGATGATATGATAGCTTCAGTTGTAAAAAAAGCAAAAGATAAAGGCTATAATGTCCGTGTAGTCTCACACGATAAGGACCTTTACCAGTTGATCGATGATGGTAAGGTTGTAGTGGTAGATGCCATAAAGAAAAAGGTTATGGATGAGGATGCTTGTCTTGAGAAGTATGGGGTTAGTCCTAAGCAGTTTATAGATTATCAGTCTATTTTAGGTGACAGTGCCGACAATGTCCCAGGTGTAAAAGGGATCGGTAAAGTTGGGGCAGAGAAGCTCTTACGTGAGTATGGAAACCTTGAAAATATCTATGATAACTTAGCTACCATAAAGGGTGCAAACCAAAAGAAACTAATCGAGTCTAAAGAGAATGCATATATGTCAAAAGAGCTTGTAACTCTTAGGGACGATGTATTAGATGATCTAGGATTTGATTTTGAAGAGTATAAGATGGATATAGAAAATCCATTTTTAAACATATATGATGAGCTTATAAAATACGAGCAAAATGCAGTTTTAAGGATGCTTAGAGCAAAAAATCAGGTGAGTGATGATCATCATGAGAGTGTTGTAAAACAGGTTGAAAATAGTAGTGAGATCACAACTAAAAAGTTAGATTACAAGTCAACTCTTTTGACTGATCCAAACAGCTTAAAAGATGTTTTAAAAAACATAGATGATCAAACACTGATAGCCTTTGATACAGAGACCACAGGACTAGACTACACAAAAGATAAAATAGTTGGTTTTAGCTTTGCTTTTAGTGAAGATGAGGCTTACTATGTGCCATTTGATCACTACTACTTAGGGATTGGTGATCAAGTAGATGTAGAGGTTGCAAAAGATGCTATAAGAGAGATCTTTAAAGCAAAAGTGGTTGGTCATAACATAAAGTTTGATCTACATTTTGTTACAAAGCTTTTAGGTGAAGATGTGGATATTTACGCAGATAGCATGATACTCGCATGGCTATCTAACCCAGAGTCAGCACTAGCACTAGATAAACTCTCAAAAGACCTTCTATGTCATGAGATGGTCTCTTTTAAAGACACAGTAAAAAAAGGTGAAACTTTTGCTAGTGTAGAGCTTGAACTTGCTACAAAATACGCTGCAGAAGATGCACTGGTAACTTTAGTGCTATATAAACTTTTTTTAGAAAAACTAAAACTTCAAAACTCTCTGCACTTAGTAGATGAAGCAAGGGAGGTTGAGTTTCCTTTTGTAAGAACTCTTATGGGTATGGAGCGTGATGGCATAGAGATCGATAGTGAGTTTTTAGATAACTTCCTACACAAGGTAAAGTCAACTCTGTACGATCTTACAAACAAGATCCATGAGTTAGCAGGAAGTGAGTTTAACATAAACTCAACAAAACAGCTTGGAGTTGTACTGTTTGAACACTTAGGTCTTCCAGTTGGTAAAAAAACAAAAACAGGTTACTCTACAAACGAGCAGGTTTTAAGCTCGCTTGTAGATTCACACTCAATCATACCACTTATACTGGAGTACCGTGAGGTTTATAAACTGTTCTCAACCTACATAGAACCACTTCTAAAGTTAAGTAGAGAAAATGAAGACTCAAGGATCCATACATCTTTTGTTCAAACAGGAACCGCAACAGGACGCCTTAGTTCAAAAAATCCAAACTTACAAAACATACCAACAAGAACTAAACTAGGGTCTGAGGTAAGAAAAGCTTTTGTTGCACCAAAGGGTAAAAAACTCGTAGGGATTGACTACTCACAGATTGAGCTTAGACTTCTTGCTCACTTTTCAAAAGATGAGACTTTGGTTGATGCATTTAAACACGACAAAGATATCCACCACCAAACTGCTGTTGCACTTTTTGGGGAAGAGGAAGCTGATTCAAAACGTGCAATTGCCAAAACTGTAAACTTTGGACTTTTGTATGGGATGGGTCAGAAAAAACTATCTCAAACACTCGATATATCTACAAAAGAAGCAAAAGAGATCATAGATAGATATTTTGAGAGTTTCCCATCTGTAAAGAGTTACTTTCGCTCAATCGTAGATGGTGCAAAAGAGAGTGGCTATGTACAAACCCTACTTGGTAGAAGACGCTACTTTGACTTTGAAAATGCAAAACCTATGTTTAAAGCTGCATACGAGCGTGAGAGTGTAAACACGCTTTTTCAAGGTAGTGCAAGTGATCTAATCAAGCTCTCAATGAATAAAATATATAATGAGATCATAGAAAACTCTCTTGATGCTAAGATGCTTTTACAGATCCATGATGAGTTGATCTTTGAGGTTAACGAAGATGAGGCAGAGGCACAAGCCGATAGGTTTAAAGAGATAATGGAGGGGATTATGGAGTTAAATATCCCTCTAAAAGTGAGTGTAAATATTGGTGATAACTGGGGTGAACTAAAGTAGATGCACCCTTATATGATAACTCCAAATCCATTGTGTTCTAAAGAGATTAAAGAACATAAACCACACTATATTGTATATAGAGATAAAAATAATAAAAATTATAAAGCTGATGCAAAAAGTTTTGTAGAGGTTTGTAAAGAGTTTGGTAAGTTAAAGTGTTTTATACATCAAGATGTTGAACTTGCATATGAATTAAATGCAGATGGTGTGCACCTTACATCATCACAATTTAGTAAAATAAAGTATGCAAAATCAAAGTCTTTAGAAGTTATAATAAGTACACATAGTTTAGATGAGGTAAAAAAAGCTGAAGAACTTGGTGCAGACGCAGTAACGTACAGCCCAATTTTTTACACACCAGAAAAAGGGAAACCAAAAGGTACAGAAGAGTTAAAAACTATTGTTGAGACTGTAGATATAAAAGTTTTTGCACTCGGTGGAATAGTTAGTAAAAAAGAGATACATGAGATCAAAAGAGCTCAACCATATGGTTTTGCATCTATAAGATATTTTTGTTAAGGGGAAGATAAATGGATATAAAGTTTAAAGTGATAAGTATGATCGCTGGGTTGTTGCTTAGTGTGTCATTTACAGTTTCTTTTATAAACTATAAAAAAGATGTACAGAGTGCTAAGGATCAGCTAAAAGATGTCTCTTTGCCACTCTCAGTTGATAATATATATTCTGAGATTCAGCACCGTATGATTAAGCCTCTTATAGTCTCATCTTTGATGGCAAACAACACTTTTTTGATAGACTGGATACTAAATGGCGAAAAAGACATAGATTCGATCAAGAGATACCTAAAAGAGATCCAAGAGAAGTACTCCACTTTTACCTCTTTTGTTGTCTCTGATAAAACTAAACACTACTACCACTCAAAAGGTCTAATAGATACAATAAACAAGAAGAATTCATCTGACAAGTGGTATTTTGATTTTTTAGATCAAGATCGATTGTATGAGGTTAACTTAGACTCAAACGATAACTTTGGAACCTCTTTGATCATGTTTATAAATCATAAAGTAAAAGATTATAAAGACAATTTCATAGCTATAACAGGAGTTGGTATAAAGCTTGAAAATATACAGCAGATGTTGCAAACTTTTAAAGATAGATACGACTATGATGTCTACTTTGTTGACAAAGCTGGAGAGATAATACTACACACAAAAGGTCTTGATAAAAGGGGAAACATATCTTCCATAGAGGGACTTAAAGATCTTCTACCAAAGATACAGAGTAGCAAAAGTTCAAAACATCAATATAGTTATAATAAAAATGAATATCTACTTCATACAAAGTTTGTAGAAGAGCTAAACCTATATCTTTATGTTGAGGTAAATAACAAAAAGTATATGGACCCACTTGGTAGTACTCTTTTTATGAATATGTTTATATCTTTGTTAGTGACTATGGTTGTTGTTTTTATTATAAGATACTTTATAAATATATATCAAAAAAAGCTAGAGTGCATGGCTTATGAAGATTCACTTACAAAACTTGATAATAGGCGAAAGTTTAACAAAGATACAGAGAGTATGTTTGGACAGTACCATAGGGGGCATATTGAGTCTATTAGGCTTATTATCTTAGATATAGATGATTTTAAACAGATCAACGATACATATGGTCACCTAGTAGGCGATAAAGTACTTGTAAGGTTTTCAGAGATTTTACAAGAAAACCTTCGAAATAGTGATTTTATAGCAAGATGGGGTGGGGAAGAGTTTGCAGTTATGATCATAAACACTCTTGAAGATGATAGTTTTGAATTAGCTGATAAGTTAAGAAAGTCTATAAGCCAAGATCAGGTCTTAAAAGACCTTGCAAAAAGAGAGGTTACAGCTAGTTTTGGTATTGGTACACTTGAACACAATGAGTCTATTGATGCACTAATAAGCAAAGTAGATGATGCCCTTTACAAAGCCAAAGAGTCTGGAAAAAACAATGTTGTAAAGGCTTAGCTCATAAGTTTGCTAGCTAAGTATCCACTAGAGAAGCTCCATTGGAGGTTGTAGCCTCCACATGGACCATCTATGTTAATAACTTCGCCACAAAAATAAAGCCCTTTAACAAGTTTACTCTGCATAGTTTTTGGGTTGATCTCATTTAGTTTTATACCACCACGTGTGATCATAGCCATTTTAAACCCATCATGTCCATTTATCGTTAGTGGTGTCCAAGCTAATGTTTTTAAAAGTTTTTCTTTTTTTAAGCCCTCTATGTTTTTTAGTTTACTCTCTGGTGCGATCTCACATAGTTTTAAAATCTCTTGTGACAAAGCTTTAGGTAATATGGTCTGAATAAGTTCTAAAATAGTAAAACAGGTCTCTTTAGCTTGAACATTTTTAAGATCTCTTAAAAGCTCATCCTCATTTTTACCTTTTGTAAGATTTACTAGGGTAGGGACTTCACCATATTTATCTATAAGAGGTGTGATCTCCCTTGCAAAATCTAAAACTACAGGACCCCGTATACCATTTTTTGTAAAGATTAGATCCCCATGTGCTGAGAGTTTTTTGTGCTTTTTTATATCTACTTTCATGGTAACTTTTGGTATTGTATCTGCACGGCACTCTGCTACCCAGTCCTCTTTTGTATGTAGTGGCATCATAGCTGGATAAAGTGTAGTTGTTGTATGACCTAACTTTTTAGTGATCACATATCCATCCCCCTCAGCTCCAAGACTAGGATACCCCAGCCCTCCAGTAGCAAGTATGACAAAGTTTGAGTTGTAAGTAGATGAGTTTGTTTTTACACCAACTACTTTTGCATCTTTTTCTAAGATCTCTTCTACTTTTTGAGCTGTTTTTACAGCTACATCAAACTCCTTTAAAGTGCTTTTAAATGCATCTAATATGGTTGATGATGAATGTGAGGTTGGAAATATCCTAAATCCATCTGGTGCATGAGTTTCAACTCCGATCGAGTTAAAAAAGCTTTGTATATCTTTAGAGCTAAATGCATCCAGTGCATCTTGCATAAAACGCCCATCTCTTCCAAATTTTAACATAAACTCATCTTTAGAGAGGGTGTTACTGAGGTTACACCTGCCACCACCAGTAGCTTTTAGTTTAGCACCAACTTGTGATAGTTTCTCAAGCAGTAAAACTTTTTTCATCTGCTTTGCTGCACTAATGGCTGCGATCATCCCAGCAGCACCCGCACCAATAACTATAAGATCATATACTTCATCTTTTTTCATAAGGCTAATTATACTATCATTGGCTTATGACTATATACGGCGATAGAGAGAAGTGTTACAAGTGCTACAGACCAAAAAGCTCATGCATGTGTAAACACATAAAATCTTTTGATACAAACACAAAGTTTGTGATCCTAATGCACCCTAAAGAGTTTAAAAAAGTAAAAAATAATACAGGCTTTTTTACTCACCAGAGTTTAAAAAACTCAGAACTTTTTATAGGTGTAGACTTTAGCGATCACAACCGCATAAATGAGATCATAAAAGAGTACAATAGCTACATACTCTACCCAAGTGAGGGTGCAAAAGATCTTAGCTTAAGTGATCCAAGTAAGGAGTGTGATAAAGAGATGGCAGTATTTATAATCGATTCTACATGGAGTTGTGCAAAGCAGATCTTTGAAAAAAGTAACAACTTAAAAGATCTTAAACATCTAAGCTTTACAACCTCTAAAACTTCAAAGTATGAGATCAAAACTCAACCTGAGTCTAACTACCTCTCTACAATAGAATCAACCCATGTTGTAGTTGAGTTGTTAAACAAGTGGGGCATTGAAAACACAGACCAAAAAGATCTAGATAGTTTTTTAAACCCATTTTTAGAGATGATCAAGTACCAAAAAGACTTAATTTCAAATCCACGAAGTAATTCTGTAAGATATAAACCTAAAAAAGATCATGGTTGAAACTTCAGTCAAAACAAGCTAGACTTAACAACTATAACTTACAGGATGGACCAGTGCTAAAAATAACTTTGTTCAGAAAATTTTTTCTTTTTCTTTTTGCATCAACATTTTTATTTGCCACTCCACTTGAGCTTTATTTTAAAGGTAATGAGTCTATAAGTTCACGTGAGCTTTACAGTGCTTTAGAACTTGATTTACCATACGCTTATGAGTTTTACAAAAAACACCCAACCATAAAAGAAAAAACAGCCCCTTTGTTTGTAGGAACTATACAAAATTACTATAAGACAAAAGGGTACTTTAATGCTAAAGTTAGTTTTGAAAAAACATCTAGCTCTTTTTATATAAATATTCAAGAAGGAGATCCAGTTGTAGTTAAAAACATAACAGTAGAATCAGATGATGATCTAATACCACCTATCATAATAAAAAAGGGGGATCTATTTGAAGCAGATAATTTTAGTAATTCTAAAAAAGATATTTTAAACACTTACCGTAATCTAGGCTATTGTAACCCTAAAATTCAAGCAAAAGCTTGGATAGACATAGAAAAAAACTGGGCTTATCTGGTATATAAGTTAGAAAAAAATAAGTTGTGCTATTTTGGTAAGATCTCTACTAAATCAACTGCAACTATAGATAAAGATATAATAGATTCATTGTTGTACATACAAGAGGGGGATCCTTTCTCATTGCAGAGGATCAACCAAAGTTATCAAAATATATATCTTTATGATGGGATATCTCAAGCTACTATAGGCACTACTGTTAAAGACTATAGAGTAGACGTAAACGTAAGTGTAGAGGAAAATCAAAAACCGATCAGGTTTCAAGCAGGGCTAGGTTATAACACAAATGAAAAAGCGATGGTCTCTTTAGGTATAAAGCATAGAAATTTTTTAAAAAATCTTAAAACTTTAAGTTTGCAAACTCGTGTTAGTGAGGTCAAACAGACACTAAAAACAAACTTTGATGTCCCTCTTTTAAACAAAAACTTTACAGGTTTAGAGTTGGGTTTTGAAAATGAAGACTTTATAGGCTTTAAGGAAAAAAGAGTTTTTGCAAGTGGCTATTTAAGACAACATAGGATTGAGCATGATTTTAAAGAGAGTTTAGTCCTTGATAGAGTAAATATTTACAATAGTGATGATCAGCTACTTTTTAAAGAACAAAACCTTCTTGTGCTTTCCCCAAAACTTGAATGGAATTATGATACAAGAGATGATGTTTTAGACCCACGCAGAGGTTTTACACTAGGAGCTGAGCTTATGTTTTCTAAAAAAAGTAAGCTCTCAGATGCAACTTACTACAAGTACAAACTCCTAGGTAGCTACATAGCAAGTGTGGATGAGACTGTTTTGGGTATAAAAGCACGCTATGGATCACAAAAACTTTTAGATGGAGAGCTACCGCCATCTTATCGTTTTTTTTCAGGTGGGATGTATAGTAATCGGGCATATAACTATAGAAGGCTTGGAGATACAAACCATTTAGGAGAACCAGTTGGAGCTGAGTCTATTTTTGAAACCACTGCAGAGCTTAGGTTTGGTGTTTATACAGACATAAGGGGTGTTGTTTTTAGCGACAACACATATATAGCACAATCTAATACTAGTCCAGATTTTAAAAGAGGGTATCATAGTGCTGGTCTTGGTTTGCGTTATGTTACACCAATTGGACCTTTAGCTATTGATGTTGGGTTTGACATAGATGATCCAAAAGAACAGTACGCTGTGCACTTTCATATAGGGGAATTGTTTTGATTAAGTTTTTCTACCTTTTTATCCGTGTGTTGTTGCTCTTTTTTATCTCTATATCGCTTTTAGTAGTGGTTGCTCTTTTTCATAAAGATGTTGTGCCATATATAGCTAAGAGTTATCTTCATAAGTATGATATACACTACAAAGATGTAAAGGGGAGTGTTTTTTATGGTGTAGAGTTTACACAGCTTATATACAAAGATAGTGTTTTTGCACAAAAGGCAAAACTACACTACTCACTAGCTGAGTTACTTTGGCTACAACCAAAGATCCGCTTAGTTGATCTACGGGGTTTAGAAGTTGATCTAACAAAGCTTTTAGAAAAAGGGGATGAAGGTGAGGATAAAAAAGATCGGTTTATACCACCATTTTTACTAGAAAAATTTAGCACTAAAGATACAAAAATAATCTATGGTGATGAGGTTGTAGAGTTTGATCTTGATCTTAACTATTTATCTTTTACAAACAGTTTTGATGTTGAAGATCTTAGATTAGATCTTAACTCATCCTATGGGGGTTTGCATCTTGATGCTAGAGTAGAGAAAAACAAGCTACATGGTAACTCAAAGCTTAGTCCATCAAAAAAGACTAACTCCTATTATGAGGAGTATGTTAGTTTGCTACCAAAAGAGTTAGAGCTTTTTATCTCTCTTACAAGCAGTGGCGTAAAGCTAGAAACACAACTAGAGAGTATAAAGCTAAAAAGCAATGAGTCAATAAGTCTTGAAGACGTTGACATAAAGAGTTACTACAACTTTGATCAAGCAAAACTAGAACTTAATGCTAATTACACTGTTTTTGATTCTATACAAGACCTCTACTTGCAGGTAGATGAAAAAAGTTTGTTTGCTCGTATTGAAGATGAAAATATTTTGGCTAATATTAATACGCTAGATTTTGAGAACTTTTTTCTAAGTGCTAAGGGTGATGAGTTTTACTTTAATGCAAATCTGCAATATAAAGATGAACAAGCAACACTTGACTCTACACTTGAGTTAGATGATCCAAGGCTCTCTCCTATGAAAATAAAAGCCAAGCATAAGGGCTTAGAGTCTATGCTAGAGTTTAGCTCACCTACATTTGATGCAAAACTCTTTAGAGAAGATATGCTTCTTAATGGGTATGCAGATCTTGAGGGTGCAAAGTTAGAAATACAAGGTGATTTAGATCAACAAAGGGTAGTTTTAGATTCAAATAT
>JBEPWC010000008.1:0-19681 GCA_041642615.1 Sulfurimonas sp.
TCGCAACAAAAGGTTTTTTCTCCCTTGGGGAGTTTTTGTGTATGTAGGTAGCAAACACCTCTTTACCAACACCACTTTGACCAAGTAGCAGTATGCTAGCGTCTGTTTTACATGCTTTGTTGGCTATGTTTAAAGCACTCTCTAGTGCTTTAGAAGATCCTAAAAAACCTTCAGAGTCTTTGAGGGATCTTGTTTTTTTGACCTTTTTTTGTGCTTTTTGGATCTTATCCTCACGTTTAATAGCCTCTATTAGTGCGTCAATGTCAAAAGGTTTTAGTAAAAAATCTTTTACACCTAAGTGGATCGATTCTATAGCACGATTGAGCGTAGCGTTTCCGGTCATTATGATCACTTCATATCTCCCATTTAACTCTTTTATAAACTCAATCCCGTCCATCTTTGGCATGTTTATATCAGTGATCACAAGATCAAATGTATCGTCAAGTTTCTTTAGAGCATCAACCGCATTTTTAAATGTAGCGATCTCAAACTCTTTAAAATCCTCAAAAGAGATCTCAAGAGATTTTCTCATATTAATATCATCTTCTACGATTGCTATTTTCACTTATTACCTTTATTTTAAAGGCTCTAGTTTAGCAAAATTTTCATTAAAATCGACTTTGAAGCATTTGGTTTTTAGCGTTAGTACAGTTGTGGAGCTATTTACATGGTTTAGTGTTTTTTCTTCATGTTTAACTTGTAGTCCAAGTTTGTGAAGGTAGTCTATAAACTCTTGAGAGTTATGGCTTATTATACTTTTTAAGTTTTTGTAGTTGTTGTTTTGCAGAGTTATGGGTGTGTGAGTATCCCCTTGACACTTTTTCATAGCAGGTGACACTAGAAGTGATTCGTTGTATAAAATAGCATCTTTTACAACATATCTGTAGGAGATATAGTACTCATCACTAAAAAGTGATAAGTTTAAAAAAATAAAGACTATTGTTGAAAGTCTGAGTAAGATATAGCGATCTCCATCTCTACTTCGCATAAGCCGTCTTTAAAAATAGTCTCAATTACATTTGCATTTTTTACCATAGCGTGAACTGCTGTACGCACAGTTGATCTTTTTACCATCATGTTTTTAACAACATCTTGACCATTTACCCTTACACCTTTTACTTTTTCAGCTATAAGTCTGTATCCATCTGCTATTGCTGCACGTTTAGCAAGTGCGTACGCTTGAGCAGGTGATTGAGTACTTACTGGTGCTACACCTTGACCAACCACACTTATGATCAAAGGAGCTTGTTGAGTTAAAACTCTATCTTGATAGTTTTGGTTTCCCATACCGCCGTTGATCACTTCAAGAGCTGGATCGTATTCTTGTTGAATATCTTGAAGTGTAGATTCGTAACTCTGAATCTCTGACTCAGTAATGGTTTCAACAGCCTGTAGTGAGTAAGCAGATAAAAGTGCTACAAATATTAGAGAAAATCTCATATCTAGTCCCTTAGTTAATTATATTTTATAAACTAAGCAATAGTTATTCCAACTCCTCCGCTGATGGTGGAATTATGATCTCCTCTTCATCTTCATCTGGCTGTTTTGGACATCTTGAGATACTAGCAACTTCATCCCCTTTAACGATGTATACACCAGATGTGTTACGGCTAGATTTTGAGATAGTTTGCATATCTACACGGATCATCTTGCCAGCTTTTGTTAGAGCCATCATGTCCATAGTCTCATCTACCATTACACAACCAACTACGTGCTTACCAGTTTTTGGTGTCATCTTCATAGCGATCACACCACTCCCACCACGGTTAGTTAAGCGGTACTCTCCAGCATCTGTACGTTTACCGATCCCTTTTTCAGCAACAACTAAGATCTCTTGTTCATCATCTCTAATGATGTTAGCATCTACAACTTCATCGCCTTTATGTTTAAACTTGATACCACGAACACCACGAGTGTTTCTACCTTGATCACGAGTTTTTTCGATCTCAAACTTGATACATTGAGATTTTTTAGTCATTATAAAAAGGAATCTGATCTCAGGTGTAGCTATTTTTGCAGTTATAAGAGAGTCATCATCATCTAAGTTTATCGCTTTTACGCCGTTACTTCTTACATTGCTAAATTCACTTAGGTTTGTACGTTTTACAACACCAGCTCTTGTAAAAAATACAAGTGACTTCTCTTGGCTAAAGTCAGTAGTTGGTATGATAGATTGGATCTTTTCATCAGGCATTAGATTTATAAGGTTTACTACAGCTTTACCTTTAGCTGTACGGCTACCCTCTGGAATGCGGTAAACTTTTAACCAGTGAAGTTGACCACGGTCTGTTACAAAAAGAAGAGTATCGTGAGTGTTACATGTGAAAAAGCTCTCTATGAAATCATCTTCGTATGTTGTAACTGCAGTCTTACCTTTACCACCACGACGCTGTTTTTCATAAGAAGCAAGTGGTACACGCTTGATATACCCACGGTGTGTGATCGTTACAACCATTGGCTCATTTGGAATCAGATCCTCTATGTCAATGTCATCATAGTCATCTTCGATCTCAGTTCTACGCTTAGATGGGTAAACTGATAGGATCTCATCAAACTCATCAGATATAATCCCTTTTAGAACCTCTTCACTTTTAAGTATTGACTCAAGGTATTTGATCAGTTCCATAAGCTCTTGAAGCTCATTCTCAATCTTTTCTATCTCTAAGCCAGTTAAACGACCAAGTCTCATAGCGACTATACTTGCTGCTTGGATCTCTGAGAACTCATACTCACTAACTAAGTTGTTTTTAGCCTCATCTTCAGTTTTAGATGCACGAATAGTGCGGATCACATCATCAATTATGTCGATCGCTTTTTTAAGACCTTCTAAGATGTGTGCACGAGCTTTTGCTTTTTCAAGATCAAATATAGTGCGACGAATTATGATCGTTTTACGGTGGTTAATAAAGTGTTTTAAAATGTCTATAATCCCAAAAATACGAGGTTCTTGGTTTAAAATAGATAACATTATAATACCAAATGTAGTTTGCATCTGAGTCTGTTTGAACATGTTGTTTAAAACGATCTCACTCATAGCATCTTTTTTAAGTTCAATAACTACACGGATACCCTCACGGTCAGATTCATCACGGATCTCTGAGACCCCCTCAATCTGTTTGTCTTTTACAAGGTTAGCTATGTTTTCTATTAAACGAGATTTATTTACTTGGTATGGAAGCTCATCTATAACGATGATCTCTTTTTTACCTTTTTGCTCTATATGTGTTTTTGCACGAACCTTTATGCGTCCACGCCCAGTCTCATAAGCATCCATAATTCCTTTTTTACCAAAGATGATCCCACCAGTTGGAAAGTCAGGTGCTGGAACATGTTCCATGACCTCAGGTACTGTTATATTTGGGTTCTCAAGCAGTGCTTTAAGTGCGTTTATAATCTCATGTGGGTTGTGTGGAGGTATGTTTGTAGCCATACCAACTGCTATACCGCTTGAACCGTTGATCAGAAGGTTTGGTACACGTGTTGGCATAACATCTGGCTCTTTTGTAGTTGAGTCGTAGTTATCGATCATATTTACAGTGTTTTTATCTAGATCTTTTAGAAGCTCACCCGCATACTTTGTCATACGTGCTTCTGTATAACGCATAGCTGCAGCATTGTCACCATCGATCGAGCCAAAGTTACCTTGCCCATCAACAAGTTCCATCCTCATGGAGAAGTGTTGTGCCATACGAACAAGTGCATCATAAACTGCAGTATCACCGTGTGGGTGGTACTGACCGATCACATCACCAACTATACGAGCTGATTTTTTATACTTAGCACCGTGTGAAAGGCTGAGTTTATCCATCGCATATAGTATTCTTCTGTGAACTGGTTTTAGTCCATCTCTTACATCAGGTAAGGCACGCCCTACGATAACACTCATAGAGTAGTCAAGATAACTCTCTTGAAGTGTTTCTTCTATATTTATAGATTCTATATCGTCGTTATTTAGCAAATCGCTCATTTATACACCTAATAAAAAATAATTTTAGTGTATTCTATCTAATGCTCCCTTAAGTTAATCGTAAACGATGTATATGTTTATGATTAAAAAATAAACATCTAGCAGTTGATTAAAAAACTAAAAGTGGTTACAATTTTAAAAGTTAAAATAAGAGGGTTTTTAATCCCCCTTTAAGAATATAATATACTGGAGTATAAACTATGAAAAGAGTAGAAGCTGTAATAAAACCATTTAAACTAGAAGATGTAAAAGATGCACTAGCAGAGATCGGTATAACTGGTATGACTGTAAGTGAAGTTAAGGGTTATGGTCGCCAAAAAGGTCATAGTGAGCTTTACCGTGGTGCTGAATATGTGGTTGACTTTTTGCCAAAGATTAAGATGGAGATGGTTGTAGATGACAAAGATCTAGACCAAGTTACATCAAAAATAGTAGAAGCAGCAAGAACTGGAAAGATCGGTGATGGAAAGATCTTTGTAAGTGATGTAGAGAGTATTATCCGTATCCGTACAGGTGAGACTGACACAGAAGCTATATAAAATTTAATATTTCCACAGATGTGGAAATATATCCTACATAAACTATTCCGTACAAAAACCTAAACTGACTAAAAATTAATCAAAAACTTTATATAAACAATTTTATATTGTGTTAATATTTCCGCCTTTAAACTGAAGGATATAAATGATTGAGGCTGATTTTAAATATGTTATAGATACTTTCTTTGCACTGTTTTCTATGACTTTAATAATACTGATGGTACCTGGCTTTGCTATGCTTGAGGCAGGTCTAGTTCGTGCTAAAAATGTTACTGCAGTGTTGACAATTAACACACTAATTTACGCTATTGCATCTATAGCATTTTTACTTATCGGATATGATTTGGCATTTGGTTCATGGGAGAATGATTCTATGAGTAAATGGGCTGCTTTTTTGTTTCAAATGGCATTTGTTGGTAAAACAATTAACATTATGAGTGGTGGAGTTAGTGAACGTGTTCGTATAATCCCGATTGCTATTTTTGCACTTATAATGGGTGGGGTTTTGTATCCATTTATTGTAAATATATCTTGGGGTGCAGATATGTTTGCGGGTACTCTTTTAGATATTAACATGCACGACCTTGCAGGTTCAACTGTGATCCACTCAACTGGTGGTTGGGCACTTTTAGCTACGCTCATCATAATGGGTTCAAGAAAAGGAAGATACACTAAAGATGGAAGTGTAAAAGTGATCCCCGCTTCAAACATCCCCTTAGTATTTTTGGGTGCTTTTTTACTCTGGATTGGTTGGTTTGGATTTAATGGGGGAAGTGTTGGTTCAATATCTTCTATTGAAAATGCAGATGCTGTTGCATTAACTATTTTAAACACAAATACAGCTGGACTTTCAGGTGCGATCATTGCAACTTTAGTTATGTATATCAGATACAGACTGTTTGATATTACCATGATCTTAAATGGTGCTCTTGGTGGGCTTGTTGCCGTAACTGCCGGACCTGATCTATATGATGTTTATACTCCGATCCTAATCGGTGCTATTGGTGGGGCTTTAGTAATTCTTGCGGTACCTTTGTTTGATAAACTGCGTCTTGATGATCCTGTTGGTGCATTGTCTGTGCATCTTGTTAATGGTATTTGGGGGACATTAGCAGTTGGTATTTTTGTTAGTGAGGTTTCATTTTTTGATCAATTAAAAGGCGTGATTGTTGTTGGAGCTATCGTATTTCCAGCATCACTGCTTATTGTATATATTATTAACAAGTTTATTCCATATACAGCCGACTCAGAAGAGCAGCTGCAGGGTATGGATATTGTAGAATGTGGTGTAGAGGCTTACCCAGAGTTTAGAAAAACTATATAAAACTTGTTTTAGTTCAATGTAGAGATCTATGTATCTATAAGTTATGCAACACTTATAGATACACCCAAATTTTAAATAAACAAAGAGACTTTAGCTTAGATTAACTTTATTTGATTATATTTCCAACTAACTATAATTTTTTTATGTAAGAGAGAAAACTTTTAAAACTTTCTCTATTAAAGGAGACCCTTATGAGAACTTCATGGGTAAAAGAGCGTCAAAATGATGAGTGTAGAACTCAGATGTATTATGCAAGACAAGGCATTATTACACCAGAGATGGAGTATGTAGCTAAAGTTGAAGACTTAGAGCCTGAGCTTGTAAGAAGCGAGATAGCAAGAGGTCGTTTGATAATACCGGCAAACATAAACCACACAAACCTAGAGCCAATGGCAATAGGTCTTGCATCAAAATGTAAAATAAATGCAAATATAGGTTCATCTGCAATAGCTAGTGATGTACAAGGTGAGATTGAAAAAGTTCAAGTATCACAACACTACAAAGCTGATACTGCAATGGATCTGTCAACTGGTGGTGACTTAGATGAGATCCGTGCAGCGGTGATTGCAAACTCCAAGATCCCAATAGGTACAGTTCCAATATACCAAATACTTCACGATGTTGGAAACAACATAGAAGATTTAACAATCGAAGTTATGCTTGAAGTGTTAGAACGCCAAGCTAAACAGGGTGTATCTTATTTTACGATCCATGCAGGTTTTTTGCTTGAGACTATGCCAAAAATAGCTAAGCGTAAGATGGGTATTGTAAGTCGTGGTGGATCGCTAATGGCTGCTTGGATGATGCACTATCATAGAGAAAACCCATTTTACAGTGCGTTTGATGATATCTTAGATATCTGTGCAAAATACGATGTTTCACTATCTTTGGGTGATTCACTTCGTCCAGGTTGTTTAGCAGATGCTAGTGATGATGCACAGTTAGGTGAGCTTAAAGTTTTAGGTGAGTTAACGCTTCGTGCATGGGAGAAAAATGTTCAAGTTATGATTGAGGGTCCTGGTCATGTACCATTAAATCAGATTGAGAGAAATATGAAGCTTCAGCGTGAGTATTGTCATGAAGCTCCTTTTTACATCTTAGGTCCACTTGTTACTGATATTGCAGCTGGTTATGATCATATATCTTCAGCTATTGGTGCAGCTGTTGGTGGATGGCACGGGGCTAGTATGCTTTGTTATGTAACACCAAAAGAGCATTTAGGACTTCCAAATGCAGACGATGTGCGTGAGGGAATCATTGCATACAAAATAGCTGCACACGCAGCCGACATTGCACGTGGTCGTAAGGGTGCTAGAGATGTAGATGATGAGATGAGCGATGCTCGTTACGCATTTGACTGGGAGAAGCAGTTTGAGTTAGCACTAGATTCTGAGCGTGCTCGTGAGTACCACGATGAGACTCTGCCTCAAGATGTATTTAAAGAAGCAGAATTTTGTTCTATGTGTGGACCAAAATTTTGTTCTTACAAAATAACTCAAGATATTATGGATAACCCTGATGCTATTGCTAAAATAGCTGAGGATGCAAAGTTGGCTGAGGCTAACTAGGCAGATCCTTAAATTTTCAACTAATCTTTTTTAAATAAGACAAATTTTGTCTTATTTATGATAACATACTTTCTCGGATGTGCTGCTTTAGCTGCACCTAAGTCAAAATGGTGCAGCTAAAGCAGCACATCCTATACACAAAATTAATAAAGGAAAATATAGATTATGACTAATGAACAAGTTAATGAAGCATTGTCAAAAGTAATATATCCAGGATTTACTAAAGATATAGTTACTTTTGGTTTTGTAAAAGATATTGAGATCTCAGGAGAGGATGTTAGTGTAACTGTAGATATCACATCTTCAGCTCCAGAGGTTGCGCAGCAGATCACTGATGATGCAAAGTCTGAGCTTAAACTAGCAGGTGCATCAAGTGCTACGATCAACATCAAAGCACCACAGATGCCAAAAGAGAGTTCATCTAAGGGTAAAAACATAGCCCCACAAGTTAAAAACTTTTTAATGGTAAGTTCTGGAAAAGGTGGAGTTGGAAAATCAACTACATCTGTAAATATCGCTATTAGCCTAGCAAAACAGGGTAAAAAAGTGGGACTACTAGATGCAGATATCTATGGTCCAAATATCCCTCGTATGATGGGCATATCTGATGTAAAACCAGAGGTAAATGGAAATAAAGTACTTCCAATCAAGGCATATGGAATCGAAGTTATGTCTATGGGAAGCCTTATGGAAGAGGGACAATCACTGATCTGGCGTGGTGCTATGATCATGAAAGCTATCGAGCAGTTCTTGCGTGATATCTTATGGTCAGAACTTGATGTACTTGTGATCGATATGCCACCGGGAACTGGTGATGCACAACTAACTTTAGCTCAAAGTGTACCTGTAACTGCAGGTCTAACAGTTTCAACTCCACAAAGTGTATCGTTAGATGATTCACGCCGTAGTTTAGATATGTTTAGAAAATTAAATATCCCAATAGCTGGTGTGATTGAGAATATGAGTGGCTTTATAGCTCCAGATACTGGTGTTGAGTACGATATCTTTGGTAAAGGTACAACTGAGCCACTTGCAAGTGAGTTTGACACTAATATAATAGCAGAGATACCAATAGAGCCTAGTATCCGTACAGGTGGAGATGAGGGTAAACCTATCTCTTATGTAGCTCCAACTAGTGAGAGTGCAAAGCGTTACGATGCAGCGGCAGAGACTATCTGGGCTATGATCGAGAAGATAAACGAAGAGGGTGGGGTTGACAACCAAGCGGTTCAGCCAACGACACCTCCAGGTGTATCTGCCTGTTCTCAATAAAATAAAAATAGCAACGCATCTTCAGCGTTGCTAACATGGTCACCTACTATTAGTAGGCTTCCTTAGTTAGCGCCTCGAATCTACGTCACTCTTTTTATTTTATAAATATGTTAATATAACTTTGATTATGTTTTTGGTTGAGATTCCCAATCAAGTTGGGAATGACGGCTGTTGTCATCCTTGGGCTTGATACACCACGTCATCCTCGGGCTTGACCCGAGGATCTAGTAGCTTCTAGTAAGAATCCTCATACTTCTCTTTGTCTATCATATCCTCTTCAAATTCAACTATCTTGTTTCTACCTGTATCTTTTGCATTGTAAAGAGCAGTATCTGCATACTTTATACACTTCCAGATCGTATCACCATCTGTTGGGAACTTAGCTATACCAATAGATATGGTCTTTTGCAAGACCTCTCCACTACCTACATCAAAACGTAGTTTTCCAAACTCTTGGTGGATCTTTCTAGCAACAGACATAGCCCCTTCATTAGTAGCATTATGTAGAAGAACTAGGAACTCTTCACCACCATAACGGATAGCTAAGTCTGCTTCACGAATACTAGATTTTAGTAGGTTTGCAAGCTCTACTATTACTTTGTCACCTACATCGTGTCCATGTGTATCATTGACCATTTTGAAAAAGTCCACATCCATCATTAGGACATGGTAAGTTTCATTACCACGTCTTACTTGACTCATGATCTTGTCTATAAAGTTTTCTAAGAATCTTCTGTTGTAAAGATTTGTCATACCATCTCTTAAAGAGGTGTCATGAAGTTTTTCCATAAGGATATTGCTCTCTATAACAGGTTTAGCAGCCTCAAGATAATTTGAAATACTTGGCATATATGATGTGTATTTTGCTACATCGTCTTTATTTTTAGACATCATATGGATCAATATCGATGTATCTTCATTAATCTGGTATGGATGACAAATGTAGTGAATATCTTCATCTACAAACGCTGAACAAATATTATTAAAGTCTGTAGATATAACATCTGAGTGTGTCCTACAGGCACGACACTTTTTGGAGTTTTGATTAACAACATCTACATTACAAGACTCTTCAAGTGTTTCATCTGTAATATATATAAGTTCTCTTGTATTGTGTTTGTTATTTATCTCGTATATTGAAAAGTTTTCAATATCAAACTTATTTTTTAATACATCTATGATTCTGCTGTATATTATATTTTTATTTTCATCAAGTTCTATAGTTTTTTTGAACTTATATATATCGGAGAGCTCATTTATGATCTGTTTCGCTTCATATAAAGGATCATTCATCCCTTTACTTCTGTCGGTTACAAAGGTTGCTAAGTTTGTTTTGATCTCACCAAAAGCCCCATGCATCTTACTAAAAAGTGTATTTAGTTGCTCTACGACATTTCCAGCCTCGCCTTTTATCTTTGTTTTAAATCTATAGGTAAAGTCTCCTCTATAAGCCTCTTGGATCCCATCTTGCAAGTCTTGGAAAAGCCTCATATATGGCGTTACATAGTAGTTTATAAGCATTAGTGCTATCACTATGAAAATTAGGTTTATACCCAGTATTTTTAGTATAGTAACAAGACCGGAGTTTCTCATATTTGTTATGTCAAACTCCATGCTTATTGCTCCAAGAGTATCCCCTCTTTGGACATCATGACATGACAAACAGTTCGTTTGGTTTCCATTCTTATTAGCTTTGTAAGGCATCGTAACTCTAAGTGTTATGTTATTTGCTTTTTCGTCTATCTTTTGAACTGTATTTCCAGTTTTTAAAACCTCTTCATCTATTGCATCTCTTGCAACTTCTGAGTTAAAGCCCTCACCGTATTGATCTATGACGTTTTGACTTCTAACAAGCCATAAAGACTTAATCTCATCATTGCTAGATATCTGGTTAATAAAGTACTCACGCTTATCCATAATCCCATTAACCATATGAGCAGTTAGTCCATCTTCAACGGTTCTTGCAGCAGTTTCAGCTTTATCAAGGGCTGAATTTATACTATACTCTCTAAAATTTAGAGATACATTTATAATGGTAGCTACAGCAAGCCCTATCAGCATTAGTGTTACAATGAAAAGAAGCTTTATTTTTGTTCGCATTATTTTGTCAACTTTCATATTAGTTTTTTTAGATTTGCTTATGATATCTTATTATTATTTAATAATTTTTAAAATTTAAAAATTTATTATTCAACAGTCACACTTTTAGCTAAATTTCTTGGCATATCAACATCGTTTCCTAAACGGATAGATATCTCAAGTGAGAGTAGTTGAACCACAACCATCATCTCAAAAAACTCTAACATATAGTCTTTACACTTGTTGATACGCACAAAATCATCAGCTTTGTCAAACTCACGTGAAGAGATCGCACAGATCGTTGAGTCTCTTGCACTAAGCTCCTCAACATTACTTTTTGCTTTTTCATAGAGTAGCTTCTCAGGTAGCAAGGCTATTGTAAAGAGCTCTGGATCAGCAAGGGCTATGGGACCATGCTTCATCTCTCCACTTGGGTAGCCCTCAGCATGAAGGTAGCTGATCTCTTTAAGTTTTAAAGCACCCTCAAGAGCAAGTGGATAAAAAACATCACGTCCTATAAAGAAAAAACCGTGACCATGCAAGTAACGTTTAGAGAGTCTTTTGATTCTCTCATGCATCTCATCTGTTACTTTAACACTTGCTGGGACCTCTCTTAAAAGATCCATTTGGTGTAAAAGATCATCTTTTCCCATAGAGCCTCTTAGTTTTGCTACATATAAACTCAGCATCCAAAAAACACTAACTTGAGTGGCAAATGCTTTAGTTGAAGCTACACCCTTTTCTATCCCCGCACGTGTAAGAATGCTTGCATCTGCCTCGCGAACCATAGATGAGTTGTCTACATTACAGATCACAAGTGTCTTAAGTGAAGCTTTTTTGGCCATCTTTAGAGTCTCAAGTGTGTCTGCTGTCTCACCACTTTGGCTAATCACTACAAAAAGTGTACTTTTATCTAAAATAGGCTCACGGTATCTAAACTCACTTGCGATCTCAACTGAGCATCTGATCTTAGAGTAACGCTCAAACATATATGAAGCTGTAAGTGCTGAGTGGTACGATGTCCCACATGCACAAAGTTTGATCTCATCTATACCATCAAACAAGCTATGATCTAACTCCTCAAACACAATTTTATCATCACTTAGTCTTCCAAGTAGTGTATCAGCTATAACTTCACCTTGTTCATAGATCTCTTTTTCCATAAAAAATCTAAAACCATCTTTTTGAGCTGAGAGTTTGTCGGAATTTAGTTTTGTAAAACTCTTTTTTTTCTCATCACCATTAGAGTTAAAGATCTTGATCTCAGTTTTGTTTACATATCCATAATCGCCATCTTCAAAGTAGTTGACTTCATTAGCAAGCCCTATAAGTGGTGAGTCAGATGAAGCAAAAAACTTCTCATTTGTCCCGTTTATACCAACAAGCATAGGTGAGCCATGCTTTGCAAAAAATATAGTATCTGGAAGTGATTTTGTTACGATCAAAGTTGCATAAGCACCCTCTAGCTCACTGATCGTTTTTGAAAAAGCACTAAACTCATCAGACTCACTTTGTAGGTTTTTTTCAAACTGATGCACTATAACCTCAGTATCTGTTTGGCTTAAAAAGTTTACACCATCTTTTACAAGCTCTTTTTTTAACTCAGAGTAGTTCTCTATGATCCCATTATGTACCACATATGAGCTCTCACCTAAGTGTGGGTGTGCATTAATCTCAGTTGGTTTTCCATGTGTAGCCCAGCGTGTATGACCGATCCCCACTGCAAATCTATCTGTTACAAAATCTTTTATTTTTTCCTCTAAGTTTACTAGTTTTCCAACAGCTTTGTAGTTTGAAAACTTCCCATCTTGTAAAACTGCGATCCCAGCAGAGTCATAGCCACGGTATTCTAACTCTTTTAGTCCATCTAGTAGTATCTCTTTTGTATTTCCATCACCCAAATATCCAACAATTCCACACATCTATGTACCCTGTTTACTGTTTTTTACTTAACAGTTTATAAATTTTTTCGACATTATTGCATATATTATTTTGTTTACTCATTAAAAAACTATCTCTTACTTTGTATTTTGTTGAGTGGATCTTTGCTGAGACTATGTTGATACCAAGTTTTTCAAATATATCCATCACATAAGCCAAAAGACCGATCTGGTTTTTAGTGTTTATGTTTAGTTCAGCGTGGGTTAGTGAGTGTTCACAATCTATTGTGATCTCATCTCTTTTTATCTGTACATGTTTGTTTTGGACACTCTTATCCATATCAAACGCAGCATCTATTGTATCCTTTACATCTTTTAGCTCATCCCCATCTACATTTTTCTTAAACTCTATCTTAAAGTATTTGATCTCATCAAAAAGTGTAAAGATCTCCATACTACCAACATCAAGATGGCTAAGTGTAGAGAGTAGGTAGCCTATGTTTATAGGTACTTTTCTGTATATCTCTATTGTAAGAGATTGATTGTTGTGGGTTGAGTACTGGTAGTCTTTTGTCTGTTTTGCTTTTAGTGCAATTTTTACGATATCTTTTGGTGTATGTTTAAAGAAAAACAGGTTGGAGTCTATGCTTATGGTCTTTTTTTGAAGAGTTTTAGGCATCTCTTTAAACTCAGTTAAGTTTTTAACACGTTTTTCTATAATAAGACGCTTTTTCGCATCTGTTATTCGACCAGAGTTTTGAGAAACCTCTAATGCACTGCCATACAGATCTCTTAGAAGTCTAGCGTTAAATGAGTTGTAAACATCCCCACCTACACCGTTTATATCTGCATAGGTTAAGATGTAGAGTAGTTTTAAGTTTTTCTCACTACCCACACTTGACATAAACTTATAGAGTGTTTTTTCGTTGTGGATGTTCTCTTTAAAAGCAACATTACTCATCAAGATGTGGTGTTTAACAAGTAAAACTGCTCTTTGTACATGCTCTTGACTTAGACCTATTTTTTTTAGAAACGGTGCTATTATTTTTGCTCCAACATCGCTGTGATCTTGTTTTCTACCTTTTCCTGTATCGTGAAATAGTACTACTGATTTTAAAACTAGTTTAGCATCACTACTAAGCTCATCAAAAAGATTTTGTATAAAGGGATCTTTTATGTTCTCAAGTGCTTCTACACACTTGATGGAATGTATGTCTACAGGGTAGTGATGGTACCCATCAAACTGTGGAAGATGAAGAACTTTTTTGAAGTTTGGATATAGCTTGTGTAAAACACCAGCATCGTAAAAAAGCTTTAAAAAACTATATATATGTTTTTTTTGCATAAGTTGTTTTAAGAGATCATATGTTGTTGAGTTTAGTGGGTAGTTGATCTGCGTATATGTAAACTGGCTTAAAAAACCAGCATCAAAATGGTAAAACTTATCTTCAAGGTCTATTAAGATCCTTAAAAGATCGTGAATATGCAGAGTTTGGATGTTAAAAGACGCATAAACCCTACCATCTAGCAGATATATACCCTTTTGGATCCTGTTGTGTCTAAATTTTGAGACAAAAGAGCTCTCTTCAATGTAGGGACGCACCATCTTTTTTACAAAGATCTGAGTAAAGTTACTGATCCTCCACTGGGCTTCAAGGATCTTTGAGACTAACTTTTGTTCGCTTCTAAATCCAAGCATTTTAGCAGCTTGGGGCATGTTTTGCATCTGCAATGTGTCCTCTTGTTTTTGGCAGATCAGGTGTAGGGCACTTCGTATGCGAAAGAGAAGTTCAAGTGCTATTCTATACTCTCTGTACCCCTCTTCAGAAAAAAGTTTACCACTTAGATCTTTTAGTGAGTTAACGCCATATATAGTTTGTGCCACCCAAAATAAAAGGTGTGAGTCCCTAAGCCCTCCAACACCCTCTTTTATGTTTGGTTGCATAGATGTTGGGTACTTTTTTCTTCTAGCTTGAGCCTCTTCGATCTTTTCTAGTATGAACTCTTTTTGTTTGTAGAGCCTGATCCTGTTAAGTTCTCTTTGGCAAGAGTGCCAAGTGAAGTTTGAACCTGTTACAAACCGAGCTTCCATAAGTGATGTACGTATGGTTAAGTCCTCCCCACTTGCACCAAAGAGATCACTTACTTCATGAACCCTATGACCAAGGTTTAACCCAGCATCAAGTGCTAGGTAAAAAAGTTTTTCTATGATGAGTTTTGAGTTAAAGCCCTCAACATCCTCATAAACCATCAAAAGATCAATATCGCTATAAACACAAAGTTGCTCACGTCCATAACTACCAAGAGCGACAATACTTATGGGGATAGAGTTTCTCATAGGCATATAGTTTCCAAAGATGCGACGCAAAACTGTTTGATACATAAGAGTTATGATCGAATCAAGTTTTTTTGTATGTTTAACCAAAAAATCTTTACCTTGGTTAGATTCAAAGAGATGAGGCAATGAGGTTTTGTACTCTTTTATATACTCTTTAAAAAGTTTACTAAGTTCAAAGTCACTACCATTTTTTTCTATAACATCTTCTATTTGTAGTTTTATATCCACTCTAATCCCTTCGTTTTTAGATCCTCTGGTCAAGCCAGAGGATGACGGTGAGGTCAAGCCTGAGGATGACGGTGAGGTCAAGACAGAGGATGACGTAAACCGTCATTCCCAACGCCACCCTGTCGTCATTCCCAACTTGATTGGGAATCTACCAAATCTTTTAAACATTATATTACAGTTATTTTAATTTGCTATAATCCCTTAGATTAAATTATGTACAACAAGGTAGACCCCTATGACAATTACAAAAAGAGTAACATTTATAGCAAAAGATGATGAAAAAAGTATAGCAAAAATGAAAGAGCTTTTAACTGAAATGGTAAAACCAAGTAAAGCAGAAGATGGATGTATATTTTATGAGATTTTTCAATACCAAAACAACCCTAGAAAATTTATGGCATATGAGAGCTGGCGTGATGAAGCTGCACTTGATGGACATAAAGCTAGTGATCATTATGCAGTTTATAAGTCTTCGTTTGAGCCATATTGTGAGAAAAAATACACGGATGAGTTAGAGGTTTTAGGATAGATGCAAAACCTTTGGAATGATGAAGAGTTTAGAAATGATTATATTTTAGATCCTCTGGTCAAGCCAGAGGATGACGGTAAGGTCAAGCCAGAGGATGACAACACCTCCGTCATTCCCAACTTGATTGGGAATCTAGTAAGTGATGATCTAACCCTAAGAGTATACACATCAAACCTATTAGGTAGAAGTGATGAACTAGTCTTACATGGTGGTGGAAACACCTCTGTGAAAACTAAAATAGATGACGAAGATATCTTACTAGTTAAAGGCTCAGGTTGGGATCTAGTTAGCATAAAAGCAGAGGGATTTGCACCTGTTAAAATGTCTACGCTTTTGGAGATGGCAAAATTAAAAGAGCTTAGTGATACCGATATGGTAAGCGGACAAAAAGCTGCTATGATCGATAAAGATGCTCCAAACCCTTCAGTTGAAGCGATCTTACACGCTCTGATCCCATACAAGTTTGTAGATCATACACATGCGGATGCAGTAGTTACGATCTCCAACTCTAAAACAGGTGAGCAAAACATCAAAAAAGTGTATCCAAACTTTTTGATAGTCCCATATGTTATGCCTGGATTTATTTTAGCAAGAACTATTTATGAGATGACGCAAGGTTTAGACTGGGATTCTATCGATGGAATAATTTTGCATAATCATGGAATTTTTACCTTTGATGATGATGCGAAAAGATCGTATGAGAAGATGATCGAAGCTGTATCTAAAGCTGAAGAGTTTCTAGAAACCACTGGATGTACGGCTTTAGCCGTACCAGGTGAGGACAAAGCTACTGCAGATGAGGTGCAGCTAAAGCAGCACATCCAAATATTAAAACAAAAAGTTGGTTCTGAATTTATAAATGTTAACCAAACCGATCTAGCCCTTACATACGCTTCACAAGACGATCTAAAAACAAAAGTAACTCGCGGTGTGTTAACACCTGAACATATTATTAGAACTAAACGCCATCCACTTGTGATTGAAGATGATAATATTGATGAGGTTTTAGAAAACTACAAAGCTGAATATAAAAAATACTTTGAACTCTTTAGTAAAGATGAAATCATGCTAGATCCAAACCCTAAATACGCAGTTATTAAAGATTTTGGAGTTGTAAGTTTTGGTAAAACTCAAAAAGAGGCTAACGTGATCAACGATATAATAGAACATACTATGATGGCAGTATTGCGTGCTGATAAACTTGGCGGATATGAGAGTATAAGTCTTAAAGATAGTTTTGAGATGGAATACTGGGAACTAGAACAGAATAAACTAAAGAAGTAAAATATGTCTTATTTAATGGCGATAGATGCAGGTACTGGAAGTATAAGAAGTGTTATATTTGATACTAAAGGTAATCAAATATCGGTATCTCAAAAAGAGTGGACTCACTTAGAAGAGGAGGGTGTTGCCAACTCTATGAGTTTTGATTTTGAGAAGAACTGGATACTTACTTGTGAAGTTATAAAAGATTCAATCCAAAAAGCTGACATTGATCCAAAAGAGATCTTAGCTTTAAGTGCTACATCAATGCGCGAGGGGATTGTACTTTACGATAAAGATGACAATGAACTTTGGGGTGTTGCAAATGTCGATGCAAGAGCCTCAGAGGAAGTTAAATATCTAAAAGAGTTAGAAGATGACATGGAAGAAGAATTTTATTCTTTAAGCGGACAAACTTTTGCTTTAGGGGCACTTCCTAGAATTTTATGGCTTAAAAATAACAGACCTGAAGTCTATGAAAAAGTTGCGTCTATCTCTATGATCGGTGATTGGGTATTAGCTAAACTCTCAGGTGAGATTGCATCTGATCCAAGTAATGGCGGGACTACGGGTATATTTAATTTGCAAAAACGTGACTGGCAAAAAGATATGGCAACTAAGGTTGGTATAAAAGATGATATATTTGTACCGTGTTATGAGGTTGGAACTATTATAGGTAATGTTACAGATACTGCATCAAAAGAGACTGGTTTATCAACTTATACAAAAGTTGTAACAGGCGGTGGAGATGTCCAACTTGGATCTGCAGGACTTGGAGTTGTAAAAGAGAACCAAGTAGCTATTTTAGGCGGTAGTTTTTGGCAACAGGTTGTAAATATAAAAAATACCGTTATACCGCCTAAGGATATGGGGATTCGTATAAATCCACATGTAGTATCTGGATTAAACCAAGCAGAGGGGATCACTTTTTTTAGTGGACTTGTGATGCGTTGGTTTCGTGATGCATTTTGTGATCTAGAGAAACTTGAAGCAAAAGATATGGGGATAGATCCTTATGAGTTGTTAGAGAAAAAAGCTGCATCTGTACCGGTAGGATCTTATGGGATATTACCTATCTTTTCAGACAGTATGAAATACGGTAAGTGGTATCATGCCGCTCCTAGTTTTTTAAACTTGGGACTGGATGAGACTAAATATAACCGAGCATCTATGTTCAAATCACTCCAAGAAAATGCTTGTATTGTAAGTGCGATCAATCTAGAGAATATTAAAGAGTTCTCAAACGTAGAGTTTGAAGAGGTTGTTTTTGCAGGTGGAGCTAGTAAAGGCACACTTTGGAGTCAGACTTTAGCAGATGTACTCGGTAAACGTGTAAAAATTCCAAAAATTACAGAAGCGACAGCACTAGGTGCTGCAATGAGCGCAGGTGTTGGAGCTGGTATATACACAAGTTTGGTAGATGCAGCCAACACTTTGGTAGAGTGGGAAAAAACTTATGAGCCAAACATGCAAAATTATGAAATATACCAAGAGATCAAAAGAAAATGGATAAGAGCTTATGAGGTTCAACTAAACTTAGTAGATGAAAATATAACAACTTCAATGTGGAAGGCACCGGGATTATAAATGAGTAGAATAAATTATGAAGAGGCTCTAAGCCTATATGATAGAGATATATTTGAGTTAGGTGAGATGGCAGATAAGATCCGTCAAGATAAACATGGTAAAAAGACGTACTTTAATATCAACCGCCACATTAACCCGACAAATGTATGTGCAGATATATGTAAGTTTTGTGCATATAGTGCAAATAGAAAAAATCCAAATCCATACACCATGACCCATGATGAGATCTTAGAGATTGTTGAAGATGTTGAAAAGAAAGGTGTTAAAGAGGTTCATATAGTTTCAGCACATAATCCAGATACGGGGCTTGATTGGTATTTGAGTATCTTTAAAAAGATAAAAGAGGCATATCCACATATACATGTAAAAGCTCTAACTGCTGCCGAGGTTGACTTTTTGGCAAGACACTATAATAAAACATACGATGAGATACTTGATCTTATGGTAGAAAATGGTGTTGACTCCATGCCCGGAGGCGGTGCGGAGATCTTTGATGAAAAGGTGCGTGATTATATCTGTAAAGGTAAAGTGACATCGGATCAGTGGTTAGAGATCCATGAAAAGTGGCATAAACGTGGAAAGATGTCTAATGTGACTATGCTTTTTGGTCATGTTGAAGAGCGTAAGCATAGGATCGATCATATGATGCGAATCCGTGAACTTCAAGATAAAACAGGTGGATTTAACGCTTTTATACCACTTGTGTATCAGACTGAAAATAATTACTTAAATGTAAAAGAACCAATCACAGCAAATGAGATCTTAAAAACAATGGCTATAAGTCGCATAGTTTTAGACAATGTTCCAAACTTAAAAGCTTACTGGGTTACATCAACTGTAAACTTAGCACTAGTAGCCCAAGAGTTTGGAGCAAACGATCTTGATGGAACGATAGAAAAAGAGTCTATAAACTCTGCTGCAGGTGCTAAAAGTGCTAATGGAGTTAACCTGGAAGAGTTTGTAGGGCTTATTAAAAACTCAGGCTTCACACCAGTAGAGCGTGATAGTGTTTATAATGAGATAAAAGAGTGGTAAAAACTTAAAACCTCTTCGGATGTACGGCTTTAGCCGTACCGAGCTGGTCAGAAAATTAAAGTTCTAAGTCAA
>JBEPWC010000009.1:0-17796 GCA_041642615.1 Sulfurimonas sp.
CACCTCTATTTTCAATTATTTTTTTAGTCACGTTTTGAACAAACTTACTGTACTTACCTTTGATGATCGGCTGCATCTGAGTATTTCCCTGAATCTCGTTAGGCACATCAACTTCAAAAAGATTCTCTAGCGTATTTTCAACCGCCTGAAAGTTCATAGCTACTATCTGCTCACTCTTATGACCGTATGTTTTTTTAATAGCTCCTTTTATTTTCTCAATAGCTTCCGCGCGATCTAGTATTCCCGATATTGCGAAAAAACATGTCTGCATAATGGTATTTATGCGTGAGCCCATACCCGACTTTTTAGCAACTAAATAACCGTCTATCGCATAAAACTTCAACCCTTTATCTATGATCTGCTTTTGCACATCTACGGGTAAACGGGCAAATACCTCATCTTTTACAAATGGTGTATTTAGTAAAAACGTACCGCCCTCTTTTATGTTTGAGAGGATGTCAAACTTCTCCATAAATACACTCTGATGACACGCTACAAAATCAGCCTTTTGGATCAGATATGTTGAGTGTATAGGTCGTGGTCCAAAACGCAGGTGTGATGTTGTCATTGAGCCTGACTTTTTAGAGTCATACACAAAATAACCCTGTGCAAAGTTATCTGTCTCTTGACCTATGATTTTTATGGAGTTCTTGTTCGCACCCACGGTTCCATCCGATCCTAAACCGTAAAAAAGTGCCTCAATTGTGTCATCATCTTTTATGATAAAGTTTTTGTCGTACTCTATACTTGTGTGTGTGACATCATCGTTTATACCAACTGTAAAGTGGTTCTTAGGCGTCTCTTTTGAGAGTTCATCGAAGATCCCTTTGATCATTGCAGGTGTGAACTCTTTAGATGAGAGTCCAAAACGACCAGCCGTAACGATCGGCATTCCAAATGGCAATTTACCATCATGGTCTAGTTCAAAAAGCGAAGTTACAACATCATGATATAAAGGCTCACCTTGTGAGCCTGATTCTTTTGTGCGATCAAGAACTGCAATAGCTTTTACACTCTTTGGAAGTGCATTTACAAATGCCTCTTTATCAAACGGCAGGGCAAGGCGTACTTTAATTACACCCACTTTCTCATCTTGTTTTGCAAGATATTCACAACACTCTTGTGCAGCTTCAGCACCTGAACCCATTAAAACAATAACTTTTTGGGCATCGCTGTGACCTACATAATCAAAAAGGTTGTATTGCCTACCTGTGAGCGAAGCAAAGAGATCCATCTGCTCTTGTAAAATAGCCGGGAGTGCTTCATAGTATCTGTTTACACTCTCGCGTCCTTGAAAGTACACATCGGGATTTTGAGACGTACCTCTGAGTATCGGCTTATCAGGAGTCATAGCCCTGCTTCGATGAGCTGAGACAAGATCATCGGTGATCATTGCTTTTAGTATGGACTCATCAAGGAGTTCAACTTTTCCTACCTCATGCGATGTCCTAAAGCCGTCAAAAAAGTGTAAAAAAGGTATACGGGAATGTAGCGAGGCAGCTTGTGCGATCAAAGCAAAGTCATGGGCTTCTTGAACAGAGTTTGAACTAAGAAGTGCAAAGCCTGTTTGACGTACACCCATTACATCTTGATGATCGCCAAAAATTGAGAGTGCTTGTGCAGCAAGTGAACGTGCTGCTATATGAAAAACAGTCGGGGTTAGTTCTCCTGCAATTTTGTACATATTTGGGATCATTAAAAGCAGACCCTGTGATGCGGTAAAAGTTGTAGTCAATGCACCGCTTTGAAGTGCTCCGTGAACGGCTCCTGCAGCCCCTCCCTCACTTTGCATCTCCATAATATCCGGAGTTGTTCCAAAGATATTTTTTTCACCTTTTGAAGAATATATATCGCTAAGCTCCCCCATGGGTGAAGATGGGGTAATAGGATATATCGCAATAACTTCATTTATTTTGTGAGCCACCTTGGCAACTGCTTCGTTTCCGTCAATCATTGCATATTTTGGCATTGCAACACTCCTTATATCCTAAATGGAACAGGTTGTATATTTCAGCTATTTAAATTATACATAAAAAATAGATATTTGTTAAGGAGACAAAGCCCTTTGAAAATAGGCTTTGTTTTGAATGAATTGAATGAAGTTTGAAAGTTTATTTGTAGGTATTAGAACTTTAAAATAGCATCTAACTGAACACGATGGTAATCAGTCTCAGCGTCACCTAGTTTGCTCCAGTTTAGCCATGCACCAAGGTCTACATTTTTAGCAAATTTGTATTTTCCTTTAACATAGTAACCACTGCTATCTGTTCCACCACCACTAAAATCAGAGTCGTTGTGTGCACCATATACAGCATCTTTATCAATATCTCTATATGTAGCTGCGAGTTTTATTTTTTTAGTAGCTTTAAGCTCTGCACTTACATCATATCCAAAGTTATCATCATCAGCCAGTGTATTATATGCTAATGTTAAAGCTGCTTTAAAAGGCATTCCCATCATTAGATCTTTGTTTTGGTACTCACCAAATGCTTCTAAGATCCCATAGTCCTCTGTATAAACAGCACCATCATTTGAGTTTTGTTTAAAACCATTTTTAGACTGAACCGTATTGTCTTTTACACCATCATAGTAGTAATAACCTGCACCAAGATTTAACTTAGCATTACCTAGTTTTTGTATATTAACATACTGAGCAATAAATATATTGATATCATCACCATTGCTAAAGCCTGCTTCTCTATGTACCATATTAGCACCAACTCTAATCATATGATCATCATTTTTGAACCCGTAGTTAAGACCCTCTAAACGGATATCATTATCCCATACAAGTTGTGTTTTTACTGCTCTATATATATGGTGTTTACTCTTACCAGCTCTGATCCATGAATCACCAAATGAATATTTAATATCAGCGATATCGATCTTTAGTACATCTACAAAATAATCAGCCCAGTTATCATCACTCTTAAAAGTTACATTTCCTGATGTTGGGTTACCTTTACCACTAGAGATTGCTGTCTCAACTAAGATATTATCTGTTATATCAACATCTAGGTTATATCTAAAGCGATATCTATTTCTATATTTATTGTCATCTTCACCTTTTTCGATCGTTTCATATCTTAGTCTCATATCACCTTTGGCATGAAACCTATCAAAAAAACTTTTCTCTTCATTAGTTTGAATGTTCACGTCTGCAGATGCCACTAGTGCAGATGTTATTGTTGCTATTGATAGTGCTATTTTCTTCATTATAATTTCCTGATTTTAAAAAATTTCGAAATTATAATTACACTTGGTTACAAAATGATTACATACGGTTTCAAAGATGTAACCAAACCAAAATTGGCATAAAAAAAGCCCATGCACTAACAAGAGTGCACGGGCTTAGAGGAGTTGAATAGGGTATTTACTATTTTATATTTTCAGCCCAATACTCACGTACTAGTTTTTTAGTAGCATCTGGTAGTGGGATGTAGCCTAACTTTTTAGCCTGAGCATCGCCATTGTTAAATGCGTAGTCATAGAACTTTATGGTTTTCTTGTTCATCTGCGTACTCTCAATAGGAAGTAAAATAAAAGTAGCTGCAACGATAGGGTAAGAGTTATCACCTGGCTGGAGTGCTAACATCGCATAAAAATGGTTGTCTTTAGACCATGATGCATATTTTGCAGCAGCTTTAAAGTTCTCCTCTGTACCTTCAACCCATTTACCACTTGCAGTTTTAAGTACAGCTGCACTTAAGTTGTTTTTCTCTTTATAAGCGTGTTCTATATAACCGATTGAAAATGGAGTTTGCTTCACAAGGTTTGCAACACCCTCATTACCTTTTCCACCAATACCAATACCCCAGTCTATAGCCTTACCAGTTCCAAAGTTCTCTTTCCAGTGCTTGCTACTTCCACTTAGGTAGTATGTAAAGTTGTAAGTAGTACCACTTCCATCCGATCTGTGAACAACAACGATTTTCTCATTTGGAAGTTTTACATCTGGATTATCTGCTTTGATCGCAGGGTCATTCCACTTTGTTACTTCACCAGCAAAGATATCTGCAACAACTTCATTTTTTAGTTTTAATGTAGCATCTGCAACTCCCTCTACATTAAAAGCGATCACAATAGAACCTATAACTGCAGGGAACTGTAAAAGCTTACCTTTAGTTAAATCTTTAACATTTAAAGGTTTATCGCTTGCTCCAAAGTCAACTACACGTTTAGTGATCTGCTTGATCCCACCACCTGATCCAATTGACTGGTAGTTAACACGGTTTTTTGTATCTTTTCTATAATCATACGCCCATCCATAGTAAAGTGGAGCGGGAAATGATGCACCCGCACCGTTAATCTTGTCTTTTGCAAGAAGTGGTGTAACGCCAACAACCGCAATAAGTAGTGTTGAAACTATTTTTCTTAACATGTTTCGTATCCTTTTAAATTTTGTTGGTGGCATTATAGATACAGCTTATTACAAATTGGTTACAAAAAAAACTTTCCCTTGTAATCATTTTGTAATAAAAAAGTCTTAGAATTTCAAACTTTTTAATTCGGAGGGCCCTTTGTTTAGTTTTATAATGGATAAACTTTTTTCAAATACAACTAGGATCGTAGCTGTTGGTATACTGTTTATTGTTGCAGCTGTTTTTACTGTTTTATTTGAGCAATCTATGGCATCTATGCAAGCTTTAGGACTTGACTTTGTTACAGAGACTAAGTGGGCACCAAACCTTGAAAAGTTTGGTGCACTACCAGCGATCTATGGTTCTATTGTATCAACTTTTTTAGCTATGATCTTAGCTGTTCCTGTAGCTATTGGTATAGCTATATTTTTGAGTGAGTTAGCACCAGCTAAGCTTAAGTCACCAGTTGGAGTATCGATCGAACTTCTTGCAGCTATACCATCTGTAATCTATGGTATGTGGGGGCTTTTTTACTTTGTGCCAATTGTGCGTGATACAGTTGGGGGGATCGGTATATCTATGCTAACAGCTGGGATTGTACTTAGTATTATGATCTTACCATTTATGGCAGCAGTGACACGTGATGCTATGAACACAACACCTGATATACTAAAAGAATCTGCATATGCACTAGGTGGAACAAAATGGGATGTTATAAAAGATGTAGTTATCCCTTATGCAAAAGCTGGGATCATAGGCTCATTCATACTAGCTCTTGGTCGTGCGATCGGTGAAACTATGGCTGTTACATTTGTTATGGGTAATGTACATAAGATCACAACAGATCTTACCCAACCGGCAACTAGTATTCCAGTTACTTTAGCAAATGAGTTTACAGAGGCTAGTTCAGGTCTTTACTACTCTTCACTATTTCAGTTGTCGTTAATACTACTAGTGATTAGCTTTACGATCATATCTATAGCTAAATTTTACTTTCTTAGAAGAAAAAGGATTGCATAGATGACTTACACAAACAAAAGAATTTTACTAAATAAGGTAGTTATGACCCTATCTACAATATCTGCATTTATAGGTATGGGTTTTTTGTTTTGGATCCTATACATACTTGTAGCAAATGGTGTAGATGCACTAAGTACTACGATCTTTACAAACGAAGGTGCACCTCCTGGATATGATGAGGGTGGTTTAAAACACGCATTGATCGGTCAACTATATATTGTTGGATACGCTGCTATATTTGGTGTGCCACTTGGAATTTTAGCTGGGACCTACCTTAGTGAGTATGGTCAAAAAGCAAAACTTGCAGAGATCATACGTGATATATCAGACATTATGATGAGTGCACCTAGTATTGTGATCGGTGCGTTTGTGTATGCTATCGTGGTTGCTCCTATGGGACACTTTAGTGGTTGGGCAGGAAGTATTGCTCTTACGATCATAATGTTACCAATCATCCTTCGTACAACTGATGATATGCTACATCTTGTACCCTCAACTCTTCGTGAAGCAGCGTTTGCTTTGGGAGCTCCAAAGTACAAGGTGATCATACAAGTGGTTTATCGTGGTGCTAAAGCTGGGATACTTACAGGAGTTCTTCTTGGTGTTGCACGTGTAGCTGGTGAGACTGCACCACTTTTGTTTACATCGTTTAATGACAATTTTTTAAACACAGATATGATGGAGCCTATGGCTTCACTTACAGTTACGATGTACAACTACGCAACAAGTCCGTATGAGGATTGGCAAAAACTTGGTTGGGCTGCTGCGTTTATACTAAGTATGTTTATTTTAGGTCTAAATATTTTAGGAAGATTAATAATTATGAAGAAAAAATCTTAGATTTTTTCTTCTCTTGCCTTAAGGCAAAGCTTTAGTGAATGAAGATAATTTGGACTTGTTCAAATTATCTGAGAAAATATAAAAAAAAGGATAATAGTAATGGCAAGTATTGTTGATATAAATGAAGAGATAGCACTGGATGTAAAAAACTTTGATTTTACATATGCAGGTGCTGATGAGCCGAGTATAAAGCAAGTTAGTATGCCAATAGCCAAAAACGGCATCACTGCATTGATAGGACCATCTGGTTGTGGTAAAACTACACTACTTAGAAGCTTTAACCGTATGCACGATCTATATCCTGGAAATGAGTACGCAGGTGAGGTTTTATTTAAAGGTAGAAACATATTAAGAGCTAAAGAAGATCTTATTAACCTTCGTATCCAGATAGGTATGATCTTTCAAAAGCCAACTGCATTTCCTATGAGCATATTTGATAATGTTGCGTATGGTCTTAGACTTAAAGGTATAAAAAACAAGACTGAGCTTAAAGATAAAGTTGAAAAAGCACTAAAAGATGCAGCTATTTTTAATGAAGTAAAAGATAGGCTAAAACATGATGCAAATGGGCTATCCGGTGGACAACAACAACGTCTGTGTATAGCTCGTGCGATCGCAGTGGAACCTGAGGTGCTACTCTTTGATGAGCCAACAAGTGCACTTGACCCTATCTCCACTTCTGGAATCGAGGAGCTGATAGTTTCTCTTAAAGATAAAGTTAGCATAGTTATAGTTACACACAACATGCAACAAGCTGCACGTGTTAGTGACTATACAGGGTTTATGTATCTTGGTGAGCTTATAGAGCTTGGTCGTACAGAGGAGCTTTTTGTAACACCAAATGAGAAGCTAACTCAAGACTACATCACAGGTAAATTTGGTTAAAAAATAAAAATTAAAGGAAATTTTATATGAATAGTAAGTATGATGAAAAGATGTGTGAGATCAGAGAGAAGATCTCAACAGTTATAAAAACCATTTTAGATGCTAACAGATTAGCTTATGAAGCTTACCAAGAAAATGATGATCAAAAGCATAAAGAGGTACAAGATAAACTAAGCAATATTGGTGCAAATGCAGACATTATAGACAATGAGATCATAAGAGCATTTGCCCTTTTTGGTCCTGAAGCTATAGAGCTTAGGTCTTTGATCGTGTATCTTAAGATGACAAATGAGATTGTAAGAATTGGTACAAGCATAAAAAAATATTCGCGCAGAATGAAAGAGCATATAGATAGCGAGTGCAACTTAGAACCTCTAAACTCAACTATACTTCCACTTCACAAAAGCACTATAGTTTCACTAGAGTTGCTTTATGAATGTTTTGCAAACCTTGATGAGTGTAACATAGAGGATAACTACAGAAAAGTTATGGTTGAAGAGAGTAAAAATGATGACTTTTTTTCTGTTTTAGAAAAACAGATCATGACTCACATCATAGATGAGAAAGAGTTAGCAATTGAGTATGTAAAAGTTCTAGGAAGTCTAAGAAAACTAGAGCGTTCATGTGATCGAACTGTAAATATTGCAAACTTAATGATGTATGCAAAAAATGGTGGGGATATACATATACATAGCTAAAGATTAAACTTTAGCTATGCATCAAAAATATCAAAACTGTATGTGTATTCTTGATTTTTTGAATTTTTAGAGAGCTTTTGCTGCAGTTTTCTTGTATCTTTTTTTGAATTCCACAATGCTATTTTGTAGTAAATATATATACAGACTAAACTAACAACTAGAAAAATTAAAAACAAAGATATGATTGAGAACTCCATCAGATCAAACTTAGTGCATACAAAGATACAACAACAAAATGGACAGTTGTGACAAAACCTACTAAGAGTAGTTCAAAAGGTTTTAGTATTACTTTTTGAACTTTATCGCCTACTTCAGTTGATAACATTTTTTTCCTTTTAAAAGTTCTAAATTAAGTTGCTAACTAGCATAGTATAGACTTTCAACAGAACTGCCCCAAGGATTTTCTATATCTTGATAGTCGCTATTAATTACAAGGCTTTCTAAGTTAGCCTCTTTTTCTTTTATAATACTAAGTGCTAGTCTTTTAAGTTCATAAGGGTATTCACCTGTACTGATATATTCATAAGCACCTTGGTATCCAAACTTATATGTTAAATCGTTAATTACTTGTCTTAAATTTTTGTTTTGCATAGTATCGCTCCTATAAATACAATTGTAAAAATAATAAGATATATTTATAACATGCATGTTACAAAACAGTGACAATAAGTTATCATTAGTTATGATATTCGAAAAAGAACGTTTAGTTTGAAGCTATAATTTTGGGGAGAGTTATGGAAAATTTAGCTCTCTATGTATAGAGAGCTCTAATGTTAAGTATCTTTTTTATCATCTATATAGTGTGAGATCGCATCTTTTATGTTGCTTAATTTATTAGGATTACCCTGCAGGTTTTCAAAACACTTAGAGGCATCTTTTTCATTCTCAACTTTAATGTCTGCTATTTTTGAACACACTTGTAAAAAAACCTCATAGGGTACATCATCTCCCCTTTTTAAAAAGTATATAGCACGCTGAAGTGATACAAAAGGGTTTACACTAACACGTGTGAGATGATTAACTCTTGTGTTTATGTAGTTTATAAACTCCTCTCTAATATCACATTCAACGATGTTGAAGAGCCTTTTTTTTGTATCATATTCACATTCAAATGCTATCTTTGTTGAGTCAAAGTCAAACCCATCTACTAACTCTTTTAAGTTGGCCCCATCAAACCTTTCTCTATATACTAACTGATAGATATCGTTTTTATATTTGTATGTATAAGAGTTATTTTCATATTCAAAATAGTCTTGATTCATTGCATTGTTTAGAAGCTCTCTATCTTCACTTGATGGGAAAAACAGATCAAGGTCTCTAAACCTGTCTGCTTTTATGCAAGAACCAGCAAGATAAAACTTAATATATCGTTTGTCAATATGCTCAATTATAAGCCTTTGAAAAAACTCATTTAGTTTAATAGATATGTTGTCTAATCTGTAATCTAACATAGATGCTTGATCATAAGAGATCAGCTCTTCATAACTTTTCCAAAAATCGTAAATCATTGTTAGCTCCTACATCTAAAATACTAGAATTATAACTTATATAAAGCAAAAATATATATTTAGTTAATTTTATTTCAGATATACTGTTAATAATTTTATTTTGGAGAGTATGAATGGGAAAATTCGTCAATAACATAGAAGAGTTCTTTACATTTTGTGAAGAAAACGATGTTGAATTTGTAGATTTTAGATTTACAGATATCAAAGGTGCATGGCATCATATTAGCTACAGAATGAGTGCAGTAACAGCTGAACAGTTAGACGGTGGCTTACCATTTGATGGATCATCGATCGAAGCTTGGCAGCCGATCAACAAATCGGATATGCTACTAAAAGTAGATGTTGAAACAGCTTTTTTAGATCCTTTTACTGCTGATCCTACTGTGATAGTTTTTTGTGATGTATATGATATCTACAAAAATGAGTTATATGAAAAGTGTCCACGCTCAATCGCTAAAAAAGCACTTAAACATGCTGAAGACATAGGTATAGCCGATGCTGCATACTTTGGACCTGAAAATGAGTTCTTTATCTTTGATGATGTTAAGTTTGTAGATAATATAAATGAAGCTGGATATAAAATTGATACGGAAGAGGGAGAGTGGAACTCTAACACTGATTACAAAGATATGTACAACACAGGTCACCGTCCAGGAACTAAAGGTGGTTACTTCCCAGTAGCTCCAACTGATAGCATGGTAGATATGCGTGCTGAGATGATGCAGGTGCTAGAACAAGTTGGACTTGAAGTTGTTCTTGGTCACCACGAAGTAGCACAAGGTCAAGGTGAAATCGGTATAGTTTTTAGTGACATCATCGGTGCAGCTGATAATGTTCAAAAATACAAATACGTTGTAAAGATGATCGCACACCTAAATGGTAAAACTGCTACATTTATGCCAAAGCCACTTTATGGTGACAATGGTAATGGTATGCATGTCCACCAATCACTTTGGAAAGATGGTAAAAACCTTTTTTACAAAGAGGGTGAGTATGCAAACCTAAGTGAATTAGCTCTAAACTATACTGCTGGGATCTTTAAACATGCTCGTGCAGTTGCAGCTTTTACTAACCCAACTACAAACTCGTATAAAAGGCTAGTACCTGGCTTTGAAGCTCCAAGTATTTTGACATACTCAAGTCAAAACCGCTCAGCAGCTTGTCGTATCCCTTATGGTGCTGGAGAGAAAGCTACTCGTATTGAGATGCGTTTTCCAGACTCAACAGCTTGTCCATACTTAGCATTTGCAGCTATGATGATGGCTGGTCTAGATGGTATCAAAAACAAAGATATCCCGATTGGTCCTATGGATGAAGATCTATTTGAGCTTTCTTTAAATGAAATTCGTCAGAAAAAAATTCCACAGATGCCACACACTCTAAGAGGATCACTTGAAGCTCTTATCCGTGATAATGACTTTTTAAAGCCAGTATTTAGTCAACTTTTTATTGATGATTATCAACACTATAGATTTGAGCGTGATGTAAGACCAGACGAGGGTCGTCCAACTGCTTATGAGTTTAAAACAACTTATCAGTGCTAATGGAAGTGAGGCTTTAGCCTCACTATAAAGCTTTAGCTAGGTAGGATTAAAACTCTACATCCAGAACTAAATTTACTTATTTGTAGGGTCTAATTCTTCTATTATATTATCTAGTATATCAAAAAGTTTTTGACTAGCATCTTCCATATTTTTAAAGTTATTTATAATATCTTTTTCGTTCACACTAGCATAAACATTACCATCTTCAACATACTTAACATTTTTAAGGACATTTGTATGAACAGCCATGTGAGGTGAGTCAATAAGTGGATAGTTTTTAGTTTTACCGTATCTCTCTTTGCCTTCCCCAAGATACCATTTTCCAAGTCTACAACTTTTATGATCTGCAAACTTCGCTACTTTATCTTGAGAGATCACTGATGTGTATGCATTTGATTTAAAAAGTATATGATCTATTTTTACAAGCACCATAAATAGCGAATCTCTAATAAAGCTTGCATAATTTGCAGACTCTTGTGCATTTGCTTGAAAGCCCTTTAGAGTTTGTGCAAACTCATCTATACTATGTGTAGCAGACTCTGAGATCTTCGTCATATCTTCTGAGTGTGTTTGCATCTCAGTAGCTTCTTGTTGGAGTGTTTGTATGGTCACTGCTATCTCTTGAGTAGACTTTTGAGTACGCTCTGCTAGTTTTCTAACCTCATCTGCTACAACAGCAAAACCGCGTCCATGCTCACCGGCACGAGCTGCTTCTATGGCTGCATTTAAAGCAAGTAGGTTTGTTTGTTCAGCTATATCTTTTATAATATCAGCAATGGTTGAGATCTCTTTTGATCTCTCACTCAAACCTGAAATATTTTGATTTGTAGATTCGATCTTTTGACTTAGGTTGTTAAAAAGATCTAGTATATGCTCCATTGATTTTAAGCTACTATCTGCTTCATTTGAGGTCTGATTTGACATTTTAGATATCTTATCTACCTCTTCTGAGTTGTTTAAAAGATTGTTTTGGATAACCTTAAGACCATGCGATATACCGCCTCCTAAGTTATGAAGCTTCTCTGTAAAAGCACCACGGACCTGAGCACCATAGCCAGACTCTATCGACTTAACAGACTCATTTATCTTCATAGCCGCCTCTTTTAAAGTGCTGTTTAGTCCATCTGTTTTTGCATAGTAAGATCTGTCTGTATCTTCAGCTATGTTTATAGCTTTTATAGTCTCATCTAAGTAGTACTTTAGTTGGTGTTGCATCGAGTTAAACTCTTTAGCTAAACTATAGATTTCGCCTTTTCCAACCTCTGGTGCTTCTACATCTAGATCTCCATTTGAAACCTTTATGGCTGCTTGTGTTACACCCTCTACAGAGTTTTTAACGATCATAAGCTGTGAACGCAGATACAAAGCTAGTGCTATATGAGCTATGGTAATGACTATTAGTAAAATAGAAAAGCCAAATGCTAAGCTCTCAACTGCAAAAGCCAAGACAAATAAAGCAATCTGTGCTATATTTGAAGTGGCTACATTTCTAAGGGTTGATTGGTTCATTATTACATCCTAGTAAAATTTAATTCAATATAGTATCAGATTTTGCTTAACAATAAATTTGATATAATTTCAAAATTGATAATATATGTAAGAGTGCATTATCAAAAATTCAAGAAAAGGTTTTGTAATGAGACATATTGCAAAGGGCAAGTATCGCCCATATCCAAAAATAGATTTGCCAAATCGTACTTGGCCAGATAATGAAATAATTAAAGCTCCGCGTTGGTGTAGTGTAGATTTGCGTGATGGAAATCAAGCACTTATCAATCCAATGAGCATGGAGAAAAAACTTGAATTATATGCACTCTTACTAAAACTCGGATTTAAGGAGATAGAGGTTGGTTTTCCATCTGCTAGTAAAGTTGAGTTTGATTTTTTACGTCGTCTCGTGGACGATAACTTAATCCCCGATGATGTAACAATACAGGTCTTAGTCCAAGCTCGTGAGCACTTGATCGCAAAAACTTTTGAAGCACTAAAAGGTGTTAAAAAAGCGACTGTTCACTTGTACAACTCAACTTCAATTGCTCAAAGAAAAATAGTGTTTAAAAAGGAGCAACAAGAGATAATCAGACTAGCTCTTGAGGGTGTTGATCTTGTTAAAAAGTACGAAAAAGATCACGATGGTGAGATCTTTTTAGAGTATAGCCCAGAGAGTTTTACAGGCACAGAATTAGAGTTTGCTGCTGAGATATGTAATGCAGTCACTGATAGATGGGGCATAAGTGCTAATCGCAAAGTGATCATAAACTTGCCAGCTACTGTTGAGATGTCAACTCCAAATATTTATGCTGATCAGATAGAGTGGATGAGTAGACACTTAGACAACAGAGAAAATGTTGTGATCTCAACTCACACACACAATGACAGAGGTACATCAGTAGCTGCTACTGAGCTTGGGCTTTTAGCTGGAGCTGATAGAGTTGAGGGTACACTTTTGAGCAATGGTGAGCGAACTGGTAATGTTGACATCATCACACTAGCACTTAACATGACAACACAAGGGCTTGATAGTGAGCTTGATCTTAGCAATGTAAATGAGATCTTAGATGTAGTTGAGCGTTGTACTGAGATGCCTACACACCCACGTCACCCGTATGTTGGTGAGCTTGTTTACACTGCATTTTCTGGATCACACCAAGATGCGATCAACAAAGGTATGGCTTATCAACTTTCCCGTGAGGATAACTTTTGGGAGGTTCCATACTTACCGATCGATCCTAGTGATGTTGGTCGTACATATGAGGATATTATCCGTATAAACTCACAATCTGGAAAAGGTGGGGTTGCGTATATACTAGAAAAAAACTTTGGGTACCAACTCCCAAAAGCTATGCATCCAGAGATCGGAAAACTTGTTCAAGCACTTAGTGATAAAGAGGGTCGTGAGTTAAGTAACGATGAGATCTATAAAGTGTTAAAAGATAACTACTTTAACAACAAGGAGCATCTCTCACTAGTGGATTACTCACTTAGTTCTAAAAGCTCTACATCTAAATGTGAGTTAACTTTTAAACTAAACGGTGAGACTATGACCCATACGGCTGAGGGAAATGGACCTATAGATGCGGCAAAAAGAGCGTTGATGATGGGCTATCCAAATGAATTTACAATCAAGTCTTACTCTGAACACTCATGTGGAGATAAAAGCACAGCAGAAGCTGTAGCATACATTGAGATCCAAAGCCAAAATACACTTTCATGTTTTGGTATGGGTAAAGACAACGACATAGCAACCGCTTCGATCAAAGCGTTGTTTTGTGCTGTTAATAGGGCATTTAGTTAAAAGTGATATTTTAAAATATCACTTTTTTACCCATAGAAGATATCCCTATCTCATCAACATACTCAACCTTAAAAGGGATGGTCAAGACACCAAAACTCTCGGCTATCTTTTCTTTTATGGTTGATTTATCGATTTTTGTTTTAGCTTGAAGTTTGATGAGTATTTGCTCACTTCGTAAAAGCTCTTTTCTATAAACCAATTCAACTACAGACCTCTGTACATCTTCAATACTCTCAAGAATTGATTCTATATGTGCAGCAGAGATCCTTTTACCCGCTATTTTGATTAGTTTATTGCTTCTACCTATTAGTTTAAAACCACTCTCACTTAGTTCAATTATATCCTCAGTTACAAAAGGCTTAACTAGCTTTTTAATCTTTTTATCTAGTATAAAAGGTGATATAAAAGGTGACTCTACTTGAAGTTTATCATCGTTTGATAAAACTTTAGAAGATGGCAGAGGTTTCCAAAGATCTTGAGTAGATAGCTTATAAGCTATTCCCCCTGTTTCAGTAGATCCAAAAAGCTGTAATAGGTTTGTATTGTACTTATCTTCAAAGGTAGAGATATCATCGTTTTGCAATGGTCCTGTTGAGCAGATAAAGAGGTTTGTACCCATATCTTTGTCTTCACTTAGTTTACCTAAAGCTTTAATAAAAACAGGTGTGGTAACGACAAGTGTCTCACCATCTAAACACTCTTGTAATATCTCATATGGTAAAAAATCTTCCTTGATCACTAGTTCAATATCTCCTAGCGATAATGGAAGTAACAACCCTGCTAAGACACCGTAAATATGAACAAATGGAACAGTAACTACTACTTTTTTTACTTTGTTACTCTCAACTAAACTTACAAGCTCTTTTACCTCTTGTAAAATATTTTCCCTTGTTTTAAATGCACCAACAGGAAACCCACTGCTTCCAGATGTAAAAAATAAAAGCTGAGCATGTGAGTCAACTTTGTTAAAATCATCAAACTTGTTGAGTTGATTCTCTTCATGAAATTTAACTAACTGTTTATGATTTGAGTCAAATAAAACAGTTTTTTGTCCACTCATAAATGCTGGCAGAAAAGTTTTTATAAACTCTAGTTTATTTTTAGAACTTATGTTTATCCACTCATCTTTTGTAGAAACTTCTAAGTTAAGTTCTAGTTTTTCTTTTGAATTATCACTATGGATATAATTTAAAATCATTTCATAACCTTAATAAGAATAAATATAGCACCAACTCCAAGAGTGATCACAATACCAATAGAGTTTAACGCCGTAATTGTACTAAAAATCAAAACCCCAAATGCAGCAAATGTACTAAGTAGTGAATACTTTATAGCTAACATTGTGTTTGATGGTTTGTTTGTTTTACTCATGTAGATACCATAGTCTATCCCTATGGCAATTAAGATGATCATAGAAAAGAGATGCATAATGTTAAGAGGGTAAAAGGTAACAACTACAGCTAGAACAAAACTTAGTGGAAAAAGTATGTAGTTTATAGCATAAAAAAATCTTCCTCTAACACTCAAAGCGATTAAAACTAAAATAACCAATATCACAATAGATGAGTAAAAAGATATATCTTCATACATTTTTTGTGAGACCCTCTCAAATAGAGTCTTTGCATCTACAGAGTGTACATATTCTAATTTTAATGCACTCTTAGGGTCTTTAACTAGTGCTATTGTGTAGTAGCTATCATCTTTTAGTACTACACTCAAGTTATAAGAGCTAAAAATATTTAGATCAATATCTTCACAAGGGGGAATATCTAGATCGTATGTGTTGGTAAAATAGTTTTCTTTAAATCCAACTTTTTTTGCCTCTTCGTTTAGTAGTTTATTGAGTTTTTTAAAATCATAACTTTGTAAAACTTTTTTTCTTTTTACACACTCCTCTTTATCTAAAACAAACGAAGCTAAAGAAAAAGTCTCTCCAACATTCTCATCTAAAGCGTGTAGTTTTTTTATAAGACTATCTTCACTTTGCCCCTCAACAAGGACAGGGAAAAATTTACTTTTTTGAGCCGTCTTAAAAATCTCCTCAATCTCTTGAAGCTTTAGATTTTGATAGTCAAGGTTTCTAATGTTGTTATCTAGTTTGATGTTAAAACTAGTATATATTAAAAGAAAAACAGATACTAGTGAGATCAAATAAGCAGGTATAGATTTAAACCCAACCTTTTTTTTGAACTCATTTTTGAACTCATTTGACTCTATATATGGAAAAATAAAAGTAAAAACCAAATATGCAAAAGAGAGTGATAAAGCTGTAAAAAAACTTATCTGTGCGATCAGAGGAACTGGGATAAATGAAAATATTGCAAATGCTACCGTGGTTGTAAGGTAGCCATAAAGTACACTTTTATCAACCCTTTTTTTATTTTGATAAAAATTATGAAAATAATAATGAAAAAGATAATCTATACTAACAGCAGTAATACTCATCCCAAAAGCGATAGATATAATATGAAAATTATCATAGACCAGCGTACTAACCAAAATTGCAAAGACCATAGAACTAAACAAGGCTGTTACAGTGTTTAGAAGTAGTTTAAAATCTCTTATAAGAACAAGGTATATTAAAAGCAAAAGCAGTGTTGAGAAAACAACAATTTTAGTTATGTCGCCTTTTATCTTTGTAGAGTTCTCAACTGTATAAAAAAATCCTGCAAAGGCTATGATGTTTTTATACTCTGATGTTAACTGTTTAACATCATCATAAAGTTTTTTAGCTTCATTCATATTTGAGGGGGATACATTAGTTTTAACTCTAAGAAGATATCCATACTCACCAAGTGTTAGATAGCCCCCTTTATTTGAAAGATTTGAACTCTCAAGCAGATCAAAGTTAAATAATTCTAATGGATCATTTTTATCTATAGGGGTATAAAAAAAGCTCCCCATATGTTTATCGTATAACTCTTTAAGTTTTCTACTTACATCATCTTTTGTATACTCTTTTGCACTAAACTCTGATAAAAGATGATAAAACTTTTTGTAATAGTTTTGGATCTCTTTAGAGGGCAGTGTTTTTGACTCCACTAGCTCAATCCCATCAAGTAGCTTTAACTGTTTTGACAACTCATCAACAGTGTTTTGAGACTCACGACTAAACCCTTTTACAGCGATCATCATCTCTTTTGTATAGCCTAACTCTGTTGCAATATCTAGTTTTTTAAGTGAGTCTTTTGAAGTAAATAGTGAGAGCATATTTGTAGATGGTTGTATACGCTCTTGAAATAAAAAGACAAAAGACAGAAGTATAAAAAGGATTATAAAGTTAGCGTATTTCATCATTTATACTTATTGTGATCCTGTCATTGTTTTTAAAAAAAAGTTTTATCTCTTTTAGTTTCTCATCATCTTTTTTTAAAATGATTTTTTCTAAAAACTCTTTTATATAGTCTTTTGGATATAACCGAGTTTTAGCATCCTTTTTGGTTATATCAAATTTACTGCTAAGCTCTTTTGAATCACCACCATAAAGCAATAAAATGATCTTAAAATACTCACTCATTCTCTGGATCTCTTCATCAGGTAGTTCTACTGTTTTACCACCCTCTTTTAGCTCAACAGAAAAGTTTTCATAAAAAATCTCTTTATCGTTTTCTTTATAGTTTATATGTAATTTATCTGTTTCAAAAC
>JBEPWC010000010.1:0-17538 GCA_041642615.1 Sulfurimonas sp.
GTAGCTTGTAACTTATCTTTTCACCCCAAGGGCAACATTTAAAAGATTCATCTTCTGCGTTAAACTTCATTTAACGATACTAGTATCGCCAAACAAAGTTTGCCTTGAATCTAAACCTTTTAAATGTTGTTATCTATGAAATTATTTATGGTCTCTTACTTAAAAACTACAATAAAGATGTATTCAAAATGAATTTAACACATTTAGATAAAAACCAAAGACCAAAGATGGTAGATGTCTCAGATAAAGACCAAACAACACGCGAAGCTGTAGCAAGCGGGATCATAGAGATGAGCAGTGAAGCTTATGATGCTATTGTTAGTGAAAAAACTAAAAAAGGTCCAGTGCTTCAAACTGCTGTGATCGCAGCTATAATGGGGGTTAAAAAAACAAGTGATCTCATACCTATGTGTCATCCGCTAAACCTTAGCGGGATCAACTGCGACATTGAAGAGCTTCCAAAACTGCCAGGCTTTAAACTGATCGTGACAGCAAAACTTACCGGTCAGACTGGGGTTGAGATGGAGGCACTTACAGGGACTAGTATAGGTCTTTTAACAATATACGACATGGTAAAAGCGATCGACAAAGGTATGATCATAAGAGAGGTTCAACTAGAGAAAAAATCAGGAGGTAAAAGCGGTGATTATAAACGATAGTAAAGAAAAACTAAAATTAGACTACCCAGTAAACTGGAAATATAAACTTATATCACTCTCAAAAGAGCAGATTCAAAAAGCGATTCATGAGGTAATTTTAGAACGTGAGCATAAACTACACCACTCAAATGAGAGTAAAACTGGTAAATATGTCAGTATGAATCTTGAACTCTTAGTGCACAATGAGGATGACAGAAACTTTATATATGAAGCTCTAAAAGCCCACCAAAATATAAAAATGGTACTTTAAAATAAAGGATATAACGATGAATACAGATAAAACTTTAAAAGAGATCACGAAGCTTTACAACAAAAGATTTCGTTCAATTGAAAAAAGAGTTACATCGGTTTTAGACGATACTAAAAAAAGTACAAACTTAGACCTATCTACACTCAATATTCATGATATCAAATCTATTACAAATACTATTTTAGATATAGAATCTTGTGATCTCCATGATGAGATTGAAGACCTTATGGCTCAAAAAGAGGCTATCGAATCCAAAATAGCTAAGAAAAGACAAAATCTTCAAGAGATAAAATATAAAGTTTTTGATTCGATAGAATCAAGAATCGATGAAGATGACAACACGACATTGACTAAGCTTCATCAAGTTAAACTTCAGTCTATAGATATATTTGATATATTAAGTGAAACAGTTGAATCAGCGATTATAACCTCACTTGAACGCTCACGTGATGCTGAGGCAGGTGAGAATGTTGAAGAGGTGGTAAAAGATATAACTTATGAGGCTATAAAAGAGGGTTCACTAAGTACTATTCGCACTAGAAAGATACTCTCTACTATTTTAAGCTCAGCTATAGAGATATCAGAAGCGAGCCCTAACAATGCAAGACTAATACTAAAAGCTACTCTATATGGTATGAGAAGTGGGTTACTTCACTCTATAGAGAGATTTAAGTCTAGAATAAACTATATGCCATTAGAGGCTAAACATATATTGATCGAAGATTACGACAACATAATGGAGGATCTTAACCAAACAGACACTCTTTTTGTGCAGGTAGTTCAAACACAAGCTAATGAAGCCTCTAACGAGATAAGGAAGATACTAGTAGAACTAAATCAAAGTATGCACCTTGATCTAGAAGAACTAGTTACAATATCTAAAGAGACAGCAAGCATTATCAGAACTAAAGTATCTAATTTTACAAAAACAGCTGTTAAAAAAGCTGATACTGCTTTTAAAAGTGAGAGAGCTAAAGAGGCTAGAGCTATGGGTATTCAAGCTTGGGGAGTTGCGAAAGAAGCGTTGTCAAATGCACTTAAGGGTGCAAAAAATGTCATGGATAAAAAGTAAGCCTTGTAAGCTTACTTTCTTTTAGTTAATTAAAATTCAGTTATTTCAGTTAATATATTATTAATTGAAGCTTCTGCTTCTTTTAACTGACTAACTGCACGTTCATCTTTAATATCAAGAGTTTTAATCCAGTTATCTACACCTAAGTAACCTATATGAACTGTATTGTCACCTTTTTTCTTATATATGTAGATTGAACATGGAGCATATGCGCCAGCTTCAGGAGTCTCTTTAGATACCGGAAAAATAACATCAAATTTACAAACAGAATAAGTTATGTACATATCAAAATCATCAATCCCAGCTCTGTCAAAAATCTCTACATTTAAGTCTGTATAGTTAGGGAACATAAAACCTAATGGTTCCATTTCACTCTCAAACATCATCTCAAAACCATCTCTCCAGTCATCAATATCTGCATCTGGTTCAAGTTCTGTTTTAAATTTTATAGCATAGCTCTCTTTTGGTTCCATCACCTTATGGTTTAACTCTTTAAACTCACCATTTGGCATAGCTGTTTTTAATGCTTTTTTAATAACATCAGCATAAGCTATCAAGTCTGGATCAGTTACTGGTAGGTTTGCTGCTCTTGCTAAACCGTTTAGAGTAAGGGTCGATATATTCATAGTGTCACCCTCAGACCAAATAGACATTGTTAAAGGTACAAGCCTACCAAAGTTAGGTGCTTTTTGAACAATCTTTTTACTTAACTCTGTGTCACGGAACATTGCTAAATGATATGTGTCATAATATGTTTTTTTGAATCTTAATTCAAAAGGTTTATTCATATTGTTGTTACCGCCCATTTTAAGACCAGTTGCCTCAAATGCTTTACCTATTGTTTGTGGAGTTATCTTTCCATCTGTGTTTTTAGCGCTGAAAACTTGAACACTTTGTGGTGTATCTGGTTTAAACTTCGCCTTTGCTGGTTTTGCATCTTCACCGTTTCCATTACAACCTGCCATAAAAAACGACATCATTGCTATAGCAAGTATGCTGTAGATTTTTTTCATTTTTAGTCCTTTACTAAATATAATTTGTGTTGTAAATAATATCACATTTTAGTCACATTTGCGTAGAAATGTTTAATATTTTGATATATTTACTATATCACCTTTTCTAATATTCCCACCCTTAATTGTTTTTGCAAATATACCTCTATCTTTTTGTAAAAGTTTAGGAAGTGAGCTGTCAACTTTTCCAAGGCTATTGCATATTGTGCAATTTTCAGTGATCTCTACAATAACCTCTCCGATCTCAATTTTGTCTCCAGGATCAAGACTGTATGGGTCTACATCTATCAAAATATTTTCGCCTAAATATCCATACTCTATATCTATAGATCTATCTTTTGCCATATCGTAGCTATGCTTTGATGTGATAAGCACCGATCTATCTACATTTTTTGCATAATATTTATCATTAATAATCCCATTTTCGTCTAACTCCAACTGCTCTTTTTTTGTTCTGCCACTTTTGTTGAGGCTCGATATAAAGAGTTCTAGAACATTTCCTTTTGACATATGTGTCCTTACTAATTTTTTGTTGGTTTTAGTAATAGTATTATACGTTTTTTAAGATAATAGAGATTTAAAGAGGATCAGAGTGAGAGAAAATAGTGAAAATTCTCACTATTTAACTCTTCTATGTAGGATTATGACTATATCTTGCTTTTTCCTGAACCAGATTTACCTTTGCGATCAACCCAGTTAAGAACTAGAATATCACCTTTTTTAAACTCATCACCTTTTAATTTGAATTTAAAAATAGGGTTTTTAGATAGAAACTGACTTGTAGACCAGTCAAAAACAGTCTTACCATTTATCTCTCCAGTTATATGAGTGATAAAGTTTGCATCGTCTTTGTTACCTGTTTTTTTCTCAGCTTGGTTGTATGTAGTCATATCGTGACCGATCATAACTTTAGCTTTTATAACATCATTTTTTAATTTTGCTCTTAATCTTACCATAATTTTCCTTTTCTTATGAAATTCTTCTTAAGTAAAAGATGCTAAAGGATTAACCTTCACATCCACCTTTTGCAACATCTAAAGATTTTTTAGCAGCGTAAAGCTTACCATCTTGACCTTCAACAACTACAGTTACAGTACCTGGTTTACCCATCTTAATTCTGATCTCATAATCAGTCATATCGTAAGGTGTAACATCGTGTACAATCACAGCAGCTTCAGGGTTAGCATCTTGAAATACAGAAACTGTTTTAGCAGGGATCTTAGTTGAATACTTAACTTTGATCGCACCACCATTTGCAGCAACATCTGGAGTTTTTAGTTTAACACCTTTTTCAATTAGATCAGTTGATCCATAAAGGTTTTTAATAGCATCTTCAACTGTGTGAGCAGTCCAAACTTTTGGCTTTAGTTTTCTATAATCTTCAGCCTTAACACTAGCAGGTAATGCTACTAATGCTAAAGAACCAAGTGTTAAGCTTAAAAAATTTCTTCTATCCATAATATTTTCCTTTTGAATTATTTTCCGTTAACTATATAGTCAACTATTATTTTCATATTTTCATCACTAAGATCAGTTCCACCACGTGCTGGCATACCACCTTGTGTACCCTTGATAGCGTTTGCTAAAACTTTATCCATACCTTTGTCTGTAAAAGCTGCCCACTCTGATGAACCAGGTGCTAAGTAGCTGTCATGACACATTGCACAGTTTTGGGCATAAACCTTTTTAGGGTCAATAGTCTCATCTTTTTTCTCTGGTAAAGATCTCTCTACAGACATAGGTGGGTGGAAGTCGCTTATACCACCATGTTCTACACGAGCTATATTTTCAGTTTGTTGACAATCACTCATACACGGCTCTTCACCATCTTTAAGCTTAATAGCGCCAAAGTTTTCAGGTATAGAGTAAAATTCACGAACATTTTTTAAGCCGTCTGGACCAGATATTTTTGGTATAAAACCATCTACATTTGGCATTTGAATTTCAGAAAAATTATCTTGGTTTAGTTCAAACTCATAGTCATCTGCAACATTAACATCACCAACTTTTAAAGAGTTGATCGAAAGCATATAAGCAGTAAGTGCATATGTCTCATCAGCTGATAATGTTTTAGACTTAGTATGTGGCATTGCATCTCTAATATACCACCACATTGTACTAGCTTGTGGCCAGTATGAACCAAAGTAACGAGACGGACCATCAGCTTCTGGATCTTTCCATCTGTTGTTAGTTAATGTCTTATGTCCATCTTCGGCTGAACCTTTTGATAGTGCTGGATAACCACCACCACCTGCACCAAAGTCACCGTGACACATAACACATTGCTCTTCATAAAGCTCTTCACCCTCTTCAACAGTACCTGAACCAGGTGGTAAACCTTTACCGCCAGCTTGGATATCTTTATCCCAAGCTTCAAGTTCATTTGCTGTAGGAACACGACCTTGATAAACACTATTCTCTAGTGATTTTTCGTTTACATAGTAAGGACCAGTCATACCATTTTTTATTGGATATATAACTCCACCAGCGATGTCAGAATCTGTAGGATACTTAGCTTCGCTTGGCGCGGCATCTCCCATACAACCTGCTGCAAACAGTGCTGCTAAACTAACAGCTGAAGCAGAGATTAAAAATTTAGACTTTTCTAATTTGAACATGGTTTACCTCTCCTTTCTCATTAACTTCCCAAGTCTCAATACCATTTCTATGATAAACTGACTCAACACCCATCATATCAACTTCTTGTTGAACTGTTGGTTGAACATAGCCAGCATCATCAACAGCACGAGATGTAAGTAAAAGTTGTTTTCCATTTGTATGTTTAAAACCTTCTGGAATAGTATAAAGGTAAGACCATCTAGTCCAACATTTTGGCAGTACTAAACCTTTTAGTTCTGCTTTAACATAGTTATCACCACCATCAAAAGATAGATCAACACGAGTAATAGTACCCATACCAGACCATGCTAAACCTTCGATCTCTACAACATCACCAGCTTTTAAGTTTGTCCATGGTTTCTCAGGTGAAGGCTTAACAACAGTTGAATTAACCTCATTTGCATAGAAGTGCTGAACAGCTTTACCGCTTGGTTTAAGAGCAGTATACTTAGATGTTTCCTCTTTTGCATACCATGGCTCAGATGAAAATTCTAAACGCTTAAGCCATTTAACACATAGATTACCTTCCCAACCAGGTAGTAATAATCTTACAGGATAACCTTGCTCAGGGCGTAATGCTTCACCATTTTGACCCCAAACAACCATTGCGTCATCTAGTACTTTATCTATTGGTACTGAACGGCCCATCTCTGAGTTATCACTACCCTCAGCCAACATCCATTTAGCTTTTTCCCAATCTAAACCTAGATCTTTCACGATAGTCTTAATATAAACACCTGTCCACTGAGCACAACTCATAAAGCCTTTAGCAAACTGAAGTGAGTTATATTGTGGTCCACGCCATTCCTGTCCACCATTTGCTGGACACTCGATAAAGTGAGTACGTGTAACACTTGGATAACGTTTTAACTCTTCTAGTGTTAATACTGTAGGTTTTTTCATTAAACCATGTATCATTAAACGAAACTCATTTGGATCAACATGAGCAGTACCACCATGACAACGCGAAAAGAAAAGTCCATTTGGCGTAATGATACCCTCTGATTCATGAATCGGTGTTACAGCAATAGATGCTCTGTAGTTACCAGATGCCAATAGTTTTGTATATCTTCTAGTAACATTATGCTCATACTCAGATGGAACTCCATACAAGTTTTTAGTTACCGGGTCACCCCAAGTTTGACCCCATTTTGGGTGGTGCATGATAGCAGGATCGTCTTTTTCTGATGCACTTGATGATGCAGAAAGACTAGTACCAGCAAGAGCAGCTGCAGATAAAACAGCAGTTTTTCTAAAAAAATCTCTTCTGCTAGATACTTCTAATAAATCTTTTTCAGATTTTTTGTTATCCATACCTTCTCCTTCGTTTTTTTTTAATTTTAATTATCTTTAATTTCAATCATTTTCTTAACAGTGAAACTTAACGGGGTATTGTACCATTTTTTGACTCACTTAAGAGCTTTAGCAAGAAAATTAATGCCATGTGTTGTTACTAAATGTATCATTGTTTCAATTATAATCAATACTTAATTATGTATATAACTTTAAGTATTAGTTATCGTGCTTTAAAATGGAGAGTATCACATAGTTATTTTGAAACTCATCATAATAAAAGATTATTATGTAGTCTTCATACTCTACATCTTTAACGTTATCATCATAAAAATATATAGATTTTTTGTATTTACTAGCTTTTGTTGGTATGTTGATAATGATCGTATCAAGATATGTTTTAAATCTTTTTGCCTCTTTAAAATCTACCTCGGCAATCGATCTTAAAATCTGTTTTAATTCTTGTTCATAAGTTTGTGTACATAAGATCTTCATTATTTTTTTAACTCACTTAACCATTTGTCTAACTCTTGCATATGCTGAGTGTACTCTTTTGTAGAAGATGTATCTTGTATATACTCTCTTAGATCATCCTCTAGTTTTTTTTGGATCTCTTCTTTTTGCATATCTACTCCTGTGCATAGTATTTTACAAAGCCTTCCATGTTTGATCCCATATTTAAAAGACACATATCGGCAATAACAAGTGCTGCCATAGCTTCACATACAACAGTTCCACGAATAGCTACACATGGATCATGTCTTCCTTTTAATGAGAAGTCAAGCTCTTCATTTTTAGTATTTACAGTATGTTGTTCTTTAAAAATAGATGGTGTTGGCTTAAAATGAACATTTAAGATTATATCTTCGCCATTGCTGATCCCACCAAGGATACCTCCAGCATGGTTAGACTCAAATCCATCTTTTCTGATCTGATCGTTGTTATATGATCCCTTGTATGAAGATGACAAAACTCCATCCCCTATCTCTACAGCTTTTACAGCATTGATCCCCATCATTGCATCTGCTAAAACTCCATCAAGCTTATAATAAAGTGGCTGACCAAGACCCACAGGAGTTCCGCTGATCTTTACACGCGAGACCCCACCAACTGAATCGTGCTCATTTTTAGCTTTTAAGATAGCCTCTTTTTGTGCCTCTTCTACCTCAGAGTCTAGTGCATAGATGATGCTGTTTTTAGCATCTTGATAGTTATAGGTTTTAGACTCAATGCCATCTATCTCGCGTATCCCACTCTCTACCTCAACACCCAACTCTTTGATCATAAGTTTTGCTATAGCACCTGCTGCCACGCGCGCTGCAGTCTCACGTGCAGAACTCCTTCCACCTCCGCGATAATCACGCAAACCATACTTATGAAAGTAAGTAAAATCAGCATGACCGGGGCGAAACACATCTTTAATATTTGAGTAATCGCGTGACTTTTGATTTGTGTTATAGATCACCATAGCGATCGGAGTTCCCGTACTTAACCCCTCAAATACACCACTTAGTATCTCAACCTTATCTGCCTCTTTTCGAGCTGTTTCAAACTCACTTTTACCAGGCTTTCTACGATCAAGCTGATTTTGGATGTAATCTTCATCTATCTTAAGACCGGCTGGTACGCCATCTAGTATGCACCCCAAAGCCTTACCATGAGACTCACCAAAAGTACAAAACCTTAACTTTTCGCCAAAACTATTCACTACTTTTCCTTCTTCAACATGCTTACTGCTTCTTTTGCCGCTTCTTGCTGTGCTATCTTTTTACTCTTCCCTCTAGCTCTTGCATACTCTTTATCGTTTATGATCACAGCTACCTCAAACTCTTTTTTATGATCAGGACCACGAGCTGCGATCACATCGTACTCTGGGATGATCCCAAACCTAGCTTGTGTGATCTCTTGAAGCGATGTTTTAAAGTCTTTGAAAAGATCATCTAAAGTTATACTCTCATAGTTTTTATCCAACAACCCAAGTGCTATTTCTTGGGCTTTTTGCAGTCCAGACTCAAGATATATAGCACCCATAATAGCTTCAAATGCGTTTGATAACAACGAAGCTTTCTCTCTACCGCCGTTTTTATCTTCTGCATTTGAGAGATATATATAATCGCCTAAGTTTAGATGCTTAGCTAACTTGTTAAACCCCTCTTCATTTACAAGCGAAGCCCTTATTTTAGAAAGCATCCCCTCATCTGATTTTGGAAACTTCTTATATAGGTATTCACCTACTATTAAGTCTAAAACAGCATCCCCTAAAAACTCTAAACGCTCATTATCGTAGGGCTGCTTATAACTTTTATGTGTCAGCGCTTCGGTAATGAGCTTTGGAGTTTTAAAACTATAGCCCAATGCCTTTTCTAAATTTTTAATATCATTTGACATTAATTACTCTCCAATAATTCTTTTTGTCTCTCTGCTTCATCACGTGCTAGTTTATCACAACGTTCATTTTCCTCATGTCCATTATGCCCTCTAACCCAAGTTGCATCTATTTTATGTTGTTTTGCAACTTTTATGTACTCTTTCCACAGATCTACATTTTTTACTTTTTTAAAATCTTTTTTTATCCACCCATCAAGCCACTCATTGATCGCCTTTACAACATATGATGAGTCTGAGATCACCTTAACTTCACAAGGCTCTTTTAAGGCACGCAGCCCCTCTATTACACCCAGAAGCTCCATTCTATTGTTTGTAGTATGTGTTTCGCCACCATAGAGTTCCCTCTCTTTATTGCCAAAACGCAAAACAACTCCATACCCGCCAGGACCAGGGTTTCCAAGTGCACTTCCATCACTGAAAAGAGTTATTTTCTTCACAGTACTCCCTATTAAAATCTTTTGCCAATGACAACTCTATGCCTAAAGTATCAATTGAATGGCAGTTTGAACACCTATTAAAAGCAAAAGGGTAGACATGCTTACAGTTCTCGCACATGTACTCAAAACTAAGTGTAGCATTAGCCTTTTGGCCTAAGTTTATTAAAACATCAAACTCAAATACGTCACTTTTATTTGCATCTGAGATATCACCCCTTGCACTGTAAAGCTCTCTTAGGTATCCATTTTTTGAAATTATATCAAAATCTAAATCTTTTTTATTTAGATTCCAAAACAGATCAGTTAGTTTTTCACTCTTTGATGCATCAAGATTTTTCCAAGCAAATTCAGGGTTAACTCTAAAAAGATACTCATAAACCATATAGGTTAAATTTCCATTTTTCCTATAAGATTGCATAAGTTTTTCTATCTTTTGATCTACACCCATCTCACTAGAGTGTATAATATTTAAATTTTTAAGATACTGTGCATCTAGTTCTATATCGTCTCTTAACTCATCAAGTGGCTCTAATACCTCTAGTGCACTATCGTAGTCCTTCATATACTCATAAACAAGCAAAAGGCTGTGCAAAACCTTTGGTGAACGTGGGTTGTCTTTTAGTATTGTTAAAAAGATCTTTTTAGAACGCTCTAAAAAACCAGCTTTAAAGTAGGTCCTCCCAAGCAGGTACATAACCTCAACAACATTTTTTTTATCACTAATCTTAATAAGTTCTGAGTAGATCTCTATACACTTTTCATAATCACCACTTTTAGAATAAAGTGTAGCTAAAAGCAACCATGATTTTTGGCTCATCTCACCTTTTGATATAAGATGTTGCATATCATAAGAAGATGGGATCTTTTTAAAGTCATTTAAGAAGTTATCTAATGACTTTGTATGTTCTTTATTTTTAAACTTTGCCCACCAGTATGAAGATATTGTGATCAAAAATACCAATATAAAAAACACAATGATCCCAAAAAGGGGATCACGAAACTCTATGAAAAAACTATTCATTCATACACCACTACGCCATAATCATCTTTTAGTCTGTAAAAAGCACTAGAAGATACTAGGTCTAAATCTTTGATCTTTCCTAGTTGAACTATTGAGTTTTTAGGGACATGTATACCATTTTCTCTAAAAAACTTTTTTACATTTACAAACTTTACATCCTCTACAAACTTATACTCAAACTCCCTATGTAACTTCATTTTTTCATATGAGAACAAGTGTTCATTTACATGTAGCTGATCAGATGCAAACTTAATGGGAAGATGCCCTGAGAGATCTGTCAAAACAGACTCAATATGCTCATGTTTTTTTGGCAGGGTCGCTTTTTTTACAAAGACATATTTGTTATTTAGTTTCATATTTTGCGTGTCTCTCCAGTACTTATACGCTGGATTGCTGACACCAAGCTTAGAGGAGACCTCTTTCCACAACCAAAAAGAGTTTAATGTATTTGGCAAATATGACATCTTTTTTCCCTGTTTTTTTCTCTTGTTTGATTATATAGTTTTATTTTATAGAGTTTTATTAAATAAGTGATATAATCCTTCTATGGATTATAAATATATAGATCGTGAGATAGATAATTTTTTTGAAGATTTTTTCAAAGATCAGTTAGAGTCTGTAGAATCAAACTTTGAACTTATTGAAGACAACAACCTTTTAACTCCAAAGATCAACTATGTTTATGGGATGGAATTTTTATCTCAAACATATCAAAAATTTAAAAAAATAGACCCTAATTTTGCTCCAGATACATTAGAAAAACTCTTAAATGAAGTAAGCTATATAGAAAATATAAAGCTTGATCTAAAAATTAAAACAAACAATCCACAGAACTTATTTAAGTCAGAGTTTGCACAATACTCTTACGTTTTAAGAAGCTATGAAGATTCTGTTAAGGCTCTAAAAGGGAGTCTTAACAAATCATTAGAAAATACCTCGGCAGAGTTTTTCAATTCAAAAGAGATAGTAGGTCTTGAAGTAAAAAAAGAAAACTTGGTGAAACTAAAAAAAATTTACTATAAAGAGTTTAAAGCTAGGCTAATTAATAAAAAAAGAAAAATTGAGTCTGATTTAAATATTATTATAAATTCAAAACTCTTTTATTTTGACAGGCTTTTATGGAAATACTCCAACAAATCATATAAAATTTTCTCCAATTTAGAAGTTATGAACTTAGATAAAAATTTTACATCCCATCAATACCTTGTAAAAATTTTAGATATAATTCGTCCAGATACAGAAAAATACAACTATCTAAAAAAATGTTTAAAGATATATAAATGAGCAAATTTGAATATTTAGTTAACGATGTAGAAGAATTTTTAAAAGTAAATGAAGAGGAATCTCAAAAACCTACATCTAAAACTATGAAAAAGCTTATAAGTGTTCAAGATAAAATAAAGATCTTTAAAAACATCTCATATGAAGATCTACAAGCTATTATCTATGATCTGCAGTTTCTACGCTTTAATTACAAAGACAAAATAGTTGAACAAGGAAGTATGAGTGAAAATATCTACTATCTAATAGATGGGGAGTGTCAAGTTTTTCAAAATCAACAAAAAATTGGCGAGCTACATTCTGGAAGCACTTTTGGTGAGAGTGGAGCTATATTTGAGCAAAAAAGAAGTGCTACAGTTTTATGCTCTAGTGAAACTGCCACACTTTTATCTTTTAAAATAGACAAAGACAACTTAGAATTTTCTGCAAATGCTTTAGCTATACTCTATAGAAACCTAGCTTACGAGATAAACGCTAAACTTAATGATCTAAATAGTAAAATTGCTAAAAAAGTGAAGTGACCACTTTAGTAACAACAAATCCACCTATTACAAGCCATACAAACATAGCCCCTGCAGTATAAAGTGGTGCTAAACCAAGCCCCTTGAACTTAGAAAATATTGTTCCCATACCTAAAGCTGTCATAGCCATTGTTAGTAAAAAAGTATCGATCTCATTTATTACATCTACAATATTTTGAGGCACTATCTGCAAAGAGTTAAAACCCGCCATAGCTACAAAGTAAACTGCAAACCATGGAATCACAAGCTTAACTCCACCTGTTTGTTCACCAGTCTTTTTCGCACTCATTGAGAGGTAGATCCCTAAAAGTATAAGCATAGGTGCTATCATGATAACCCTAGTCATCTTTACAATAACAGCAGAGTTTGCCATCTCCTCTGGAGCTCCAACAACAGAAGCTGGAACTGCAACAACTTGAGCGACTTCATGGATAGTCCCACCTACATATATACCAAACTCTTGAGGTGTCATATGTAAAAAACCAGTAGCTGGTTCAATGATCGATGCATAAAGAACTGGATATAAAAACATAGAGATCGTTCCAAAAAGTACTACCATAGAGACTGCGATCGCTGTTTTATGCCCTTCAGCCTTTAGTACGGGTTCAGTTGCCAAAACAGCAGCAGCTCCACAAACAGAAGCTCCACTGGCAGTTAACATAGCAGTATCTTTTTCCATTTTAAATATCTTATACCCAAGGTAAGAACCGAGGATAAAAGTAGTTGCCAACATGATCAAAGAGACCATAAAGCCACTCATCCCAACCTCTGCGATCTGCTGAAAAGTGATGCGAAACCCGTAAAAAACTATTGCAAAACGAAGTATTTTTTTAGCTGAAAATGTAATACCTGTATCCCACTCATTTGGAATTTTATTGTGAAGTGTATTTGCATAGAATATACCCATAACTATACCTATAACTAAAGGTGATATTCCAAGTGCCTGTACTGCAGATAAACCTGCGATCATAGTTGCCGCTGATGCAAAAATAGCAACAAATATAATCCCAGAAATTGTACCTTTTCTATTTTCTTGAGAAAATGCCATATGAATCCCTTAAAAAACTAAACTTAAAAAATTTCATTAATTTAATGATTAAGGAATTATACAATATGCGAGTTAACTCATAGATAATCGAGTCAACTCAGAGGAGAAGGAAATGCTATTTAAGCATGTCACTTCTAGGGTAAGTAAATGTAGAGTTTCTAAAAACCTCTATTTTTGGTTCACTGTCTACCTTGTCATGACCAAGGGCATATGCTCTGATAGTGATAGGTATCACTGTATCTTTTCTGTCGTTATCGACTAATTTATCAGTTGTTCTAAGAACTACAATTTTTTTCTTTTTAACACCTGGCACTACTATAAACGGTTTACTTGGCTTATCTATAATAATCTTACCTTCCATATCTTTTGGAGGTATGATTTCAAAGAAAAACTTCATCTTCTCGTTTTGAGTGTTTTGAAGTAAGAACTCATATGCGTTATCTACTCTAAACTTACCATCATCGATCTTATGGATCGAGTAGAGGCGGTTTTCCTTGTTTACATTCAGTAACATATGCTCTTTTGTAGTACTCATGATACCAAGTGCTATCATAACACCTACAAGTAGTACTATATAAGCTATGATCTTTGTACGGAAAAGTTGAGTTTTTCCTTTTTGTTCAATAACCTCATAGTCACTTGACCATTTAACTAAAGACTCTTTACCAAGTTTACCCATAACTGTAGTACATGCATCTACACACTCTAAACAGTTAATACACTCTAGTTGAAGGCCCTTACGAATATCGATATGCGTTGGACAAACAGTCACACAACTCTCACAAGCTGTACACTCAGCAGATGGATCACGCTCTTGGATCTCTTTTTGAGTTTTACTAGGGAGTTTTTCTTTGCTTTTGTCGTAGATATCTCCACCACGATGCGGATCATAGATCGCCATTACTGTGTGCTCATCATAAAGCACTGACTGGATACGGCTATATGGACATACATACACACACCAGTCCTCTTTTAGTTTTATAACATCATAAACTAAAAATAGAGTTGTTACAACCAGTATCCCAACAATGATCAAGTGCTCAGAAGGGTTTGCCATATATGCAAAAAAGTCTTCAGGTGGAACAAAATACCAAAGAAAGTTTGCAGTCGCTATAAGCGAGAGTGCAGTCCAGATCAAAACAGCAATCAGTTTTTTAACCTTGTTTTCTGGTTTTGACATATCTGGTTCTTGTTGTTTATTTTTAATACGTTTACGAAGACCAAGTAGTTTTGTCTCTAACAAATCGCGATAGATCACGCGAAAGATCGTCTGTGGACATGCCCATCCACAAAATACACGACCACCCATAACCGTGATCCCAAAGATCCCCAAAAATAGTAGCATTAAAATAAAAGGCATAAGATAAAGCTCTTGCATGTCAAATTTAACAAAAGCTAGATGTAGTTGAAGTTTGTCAAAGCTTAGTAGAAAAAAGTGGTTCCCATCTACTGTGATCCATGGTAAACCTAGAGCTATTATTGTTACAATTGCATAAAAATAGTATCTCTTGATTCTCCACGAAGAAGTTTCTTTTACGTCTGTTTTTTCCATAGTTACTTCCTATATTGAATTATTATAGGTCATTATAACTAAAATAATATAAAACTATTATTATAAACCTGGATTATACTGAATATAATCCAAGCTAATTTCTACCAAGATACCGATAACTGACCCATATATCTTCTATCTGATATATCTATATCACTTGTACCAATCTGCTCTTCATAACTAGCCAATGTAAGTCTTAAAATTGTTAAATGAAAGTCCAAACCAGCTGTATATGACCCTTGATATAATCCTGCATTTAAAGTTGTTGTTATATATGTATTGTCAAAAAGACCAAGACTAGCACCTAAGCGAAGTCTTTTCATCAGATCACTATCATCATAATCAACATACTCAACATCTGCTGCTGTACCATCATACATGCGAAGTTTATTTTCTTCTAAAATATCGACATAGTCAACTGCAAGAGTCAAGTGGCTTAAAAAACTAATATCTGGAGATATTGATGCACCAACATTAACTGTCATTGGCTGACCACCATAATCATTACCCATATCGATAGAACCAATATTTAATACACTCAAACCAAATGCCATGTTCCAAAATCCATCTGGGAATGGATGATATGTTACACCTAGATCGACACCGATACCTGAATTTTTCTTTTCATATTTATCTTGCAATGTATCAGAAATATCTTCATCGCCATCAGTTAGTAGGTCGTTGATATCTAAAGCACCTTCATAAGCTTGTTGAGTTATATACTTAACACCAATACCAACATCTAAACGACCTATATCTAAAGTGTATGGCTTAGCTACACCAGCTACAACTCCTCCGTAAGCACGTGAGCTTGTTGCTAGTAAACCTTGAGAACCACCTTCTGCATGAGGCATAAAATTGAATTCTGACGCAGCTAATAAACCAATGCTCCAAGCAAAAGCATCCGAGTTTTTAGATATAGAAGTATAGTTATTTAGTCCTATATGAAAAGGTTCTCCACTATACTTTCTTAAAACATTAGTCAAATCTGTGTTTGCATTTGGATTAACATCTGAATCTGTTTCTACATCGTTTAGATCATCAACAAATGCTTGACCATCAGGACTATATGCTACACCAACAGATAATAAATCCACTACAATACCGCGCTCTTTTTTTATCTGTGCCAAACCTGCTGGATTTGAGAACACTGATGTTGAGTATCCACCTGATGCCACATTTGTTCCACCCATTCCCATAATACGTGGGTCTTTATACAAACTTGCATGTTCTGCATATAAACCAAATAAACTTGTTGTTGCGCCTAAAACTGCTAAAGATAATATTTTTTTCATGTTCTACATCCTTCTTGATTTAATTGTTTTTTGCCATATATGCACGAATCTCAGACATAGAGATATCATGACTTAAATCAGTATCTATCTCTTTAAACTTCTCTTCCATATCTGCCCTAACATCATCTGGAGCTTTATCGAGTATTAGCTTATAAGCACCGTTTAATGCATCAAGAACTTGCTCATCAAACAAATAGCTGTTTCCAAAAGGCATATCATCAGAACTTAAAGTATAGTTACCTGAACTCTGAGTTGCATAACTATAATCATCATCTATAGTTTTATAATCAGCTATTACCATTTTTCCTGTCGTAGTTGTTGATGTACCCTCTGTAGCCAGACGATAAAAACTATTTCCATTAACATCAATAACAAAAACTGTAGGACTTGTATTATTTAAGTCCGTACTTATATAACTGTTAGTAACTGCTGCACAATCACTATCATATATACATTTAAGAGCTTCTTCAGTTGCTTTATAACTATCCTTATAAGTTGAGACTGAACCATCTTCTAAAGCATCAACATCACCAAAAAATGAAAGTAACATTGTAACTTTTGAAAAGTATGCCATTCCTAAATAAAGCTTAGCACCATCAACAACCTCTGTAACATCTACAGCTTTATATGAAGGTGCTGCAGCATAAGGTGTCGATGACATAGACTCATAGTATGCTATCGCCTTATCAACACTTTTAACTTTTCCTGCTGTTTGTGAAGAGTTAGAATCACCTATAATATCATCAGCTATAGATGCAAAACTACTATCTGTACCCTCCTCTGTGTCTAGCTTAGATACTACATCCATTAAACTTACCCCTGCATCTTGCATATAAGCTGAAGCTAATGTCATCTTATCAGAATCTGTAAGAGTAGACGGATCCTTTGCTTCAAGTATAGCAATCGCAGTAGCTGAATCGCCACTATCTACAGCATGCTGTGCTTCTAATCTATCTTCACCTTCACTGTCACCACCACAGCCACTAAAAACCAATGCTGCTGCAACTGCAGAAGCTATCATTATTTTTTTAAACATACCCTCTCCTTTGTAATTTAAAACTAAAATATTATATCATAAAAATATTTTAT
>JBEPWC010000011.1:0-17118 GCA_041642615.1 Sulfurimonas sp.
AATACGCTCTTGCTCTTCAATAGGTAGTTTATGATCAACTGGTGGGATAGTAAATGAATTAGCCCCGTCGCGTGCAAACTCAGGATGCCATCCATCATCCATAGATACGTGGATTGATCCATTCATACTAGCTGACATTCCACTTGTACCGCTGGCTTCTCGAGTTATACGAGGTGTATTTAACCAGACATCGCTTCCCTCTTTTAATAAACGTGATAAGTCAAGCTCATATCCTGTCAAAACAGCTATATTTGCATAGTGATCACTTATATGGATCAGCTCATTGAAGATCTCGATAGCTCCCTGATCAGTTGGATAAGGTTTACCTGCCCATATGATTTGAATAGGCATATCGGTACGATTAATAAGTCTGACAAAACGCTCAAAGTCATATTTTAAAAGACCTGGACGCTTATACTCTGCAAAACGTCTTGCCCACACTATAGTTAATATTTCAGGATCAAACATCTTCCCTGTCTGATCGGCTACTGTTGCAAAAAGTATTTTTTTAAGATGTTTTTTACTGGCAACAAGTTGATAATCTTCATGTTCGTCAAGTGCTCTAATAAGTGTTTTATCTGTCCAGAATTTTTTATTTTGGGCATTGGTTATAGATATAATATCGCAGCGGTTTTCTACACCACTCCACATCTCATTGGCAACTTTTGCATGAATTTTAGAAACTCCATTGGCAATTTTTGCAATACGGAGTGCACCTTCTGTAATACTAAAGTTATTGCTTTTATTTACAGAACTAATTTCTCGAACTTTATCAAATGATAAACTGCTAAAAAATCCCATTTCATGTAAAAAGTTTATATCGTGTTCTTCATTTCCTGCTTTTTCAGGCGTATGAGTTGTAAAAACAACACGTTTTCTAACTTCATCCATATTTTTATACTTTTCATAAAGTTTGTACACTAGCGGTAGTGAATGACCTTCATTCATATGATATATATCTATGGACTGGTTTAATGCTTCAAGAATCATTGTTCCGCCAATACCCAGCACAATCTCTTGTGCTATACGTGTGCGTTCATTTCCATCATATAGTTTATGAGTAATAGTTCTAGATAGGTAATCATTTTCATCAGTATCGGTAGAGAGCAGAATTATAGGAGCTGTACCAAAAACTTCAGGATGTAGTAAAAATGCTTTAACCACAACATCTTCATTATGGATTTTAACCTTTACTTTTACGGCAAGTTCTTCTAAAAAGTAGTAGTTTTTACGTGTGTAGTGCGCTCTAAGCGTACGATCTTCATTGCGAGATTGATCGTAGTAGCCAAAACTCCAAAGTAAACCGACACCAATTACGCTCTGCTTTAAGTCATAAGCACTTCTCATGTGTGAACCCGATAAAAAACCAAGCCCTCCAGAATAGATTTTTAATGATTGATCAACTGCGAATTCCATTGAAAAATAAGCACATCTAGTACTATACTTTTCATTAATATGGTAAGAAAACAGATTCATAATAACTCCCCCCGCTTAAGTGTTTACTTATCTCCGATAAATAAACACATATCTACTAATCGACTACTATATCCCCATTCATTATCGTACCAAGCTAGAACTTTAACAGTATTGCCGTCCACTACACTTGTCATATCCGGCATAAATGAAGAACTATATGTTGAACCAATAAAATCACTAGATACACGCTTGTCATTGTCAATTTCTATTAAACCTGCAAAATCACCTTTTGCAGCTGATTCCATCGCTGCATTGATCTCATCTACACTAGCATCTTTTTTGAGGTTTACAGTTAGATCTACGACGGAAACATCAGGCGTGGGAACACGCATGGCATAACCGTTAAGTTTATCTTTTAGATGAGGCATCACTTTAGCAATAGCTTTGGCTGCACCGGTTGTTGTCGGGATCATGTTTATTGCTGCTGCACGGGCACGTCGCATGTCTTTGGAGTGTTTAACATCAAGTATATTTTGATCATTAGTATAAGAGTGGATTGTAGTCATAAGACCGTTCTCTATTCCGAAGGTATCGTCAAGAACTTTACATAGAGGTGCAAGACAGTTTGTTGTACAGCTAGCATTAGAGATTATAGACTCCCCTTTATACGAATCTGTATTTATATTTAGTACGTACGTAGGTGTATCATCTTTTGCCGGTGCAGACATTACTACTTTTTTAACACCGTTTTTTAAGTAAGCTTGTGCCTTCTCAGTAGTTAAAAATACACCTGTACATTCAATAACTAGTTCAGCCCCCGCAGAGCCAAATTCAAGTTCATTGATATCTCTGGTAAAAGATAAAGCTATTCTTTTACCGTTAATTTGAATTGTTTTATCATCTATTATTTTAGCATCAATACCACAATGAACACTATCATACTTAAATAGATATTCAAGCATCTGAGGTTTTGTTGTTGTATTGATAGCTACAAGCTCTATATCATCACGTTTTGCAATGATCTTTGCTACAATAATTCCTATACGTCCAGTCCCGTTAATTGCTACTTTAAGTGCCATAACTAACCCCTTAATTGATTGACTATAAAAATAAGCATTACGCTAAACAAATAAAATTACAAATAAAGTGTTGTTATGTATGATTATAGATCCATTAACTTAAAAACAAATTTAATAATACAATTAATAACAAGCTCGTATTTGGATTAGGATATTTATATTAAATAATATGTAGAGACTTATTATATGAAGATAGGTGCAATATAAGCCGAGTTTTGTTCTGGTAGCATTAATCTACTACACTTTTTACAAAGTGTCTCTAGCGAAACAAAAGCATTGATACGTAAAAGTACCATATAAGAGGCTAACCATTTGTTTCTTGCTGCCGTGTTGGGTTTACAAGCTCTCTATGTCACCATAAAGACTGGTGGTCTCTTACACCACCTTTTCACCATCACCACAAACGTGGCTGTAATATTTCTGTTGCACTTTCCCTCAGCTTACGCTGGTCATCAGTTAGATGAAACACTCTCTTATAGCAGCTCGGACTTTCCTATTGACATATGCCAATTAACTACCTATTGCACCTGTGGGATTATACAAACTTTTTTCTTTTAATGCCCTTTTTTATCTAGTTAACAACTGTTCATAATATCTTTTTCATATATGAACAGTTGTTCTTTTTAAATAAGTTTAAATTAACAAGTGTTCATATATAATTGTATTTTAGTTAACATGTGTTCATATGCTCTAAACACCCTATTTTTAAGGACTTTACAAATGATAAATACAAAAGAAAAAATACTCAAAAGCTCTACAAAATTGTTTTGTGAGTTTGGATATAAAGGTACAAGCGTACGTAAAATTGCAGCTGATGTTGGTATAAAGCAGAGTGCTTTATATAATCATTTTAAAAACAAAGAGGAGATCTTTTTAGAGGTATCTAAAAACATATTTAGCTCCCCCTTCTCTTTAAAAGATGAAGAGGTAAAACAGAGTGCTCTAAAAGGTAAAGCTTTTTTAACCAAGTTTACTATGCAGTATAAACTACTTACATTTGATAAGAACAGCGAGAACATGTTTAGATTGCTTATGATAGAACTTTTTACAAACAGTGAGCTTAGAGAGCAGTTTATGAGTGAGTTTAACGACAAAAGTATAAAAGTATTGTCTGAAGGTTTTTTTATAATGATGCAAAACTCTTTAGTTAAACCATCAGATCCGATGCTTATGGCTCATGAGTTTCTGTCTACCCTATTCTATATAAGACTTCAGATTACAATGTTAAGATTTGATTCTAAAAGCACAGATTCTCTATCAACTCAGTTTGAAAAACATGTAGATTTTTTTTGGGAAAGCATAAAAGTATAGATTTCTATATGTTAATTGTGCATTTAATATTACATAATATTAAATGCACAGATAAAAAAAGCAGCCCTTAGAGGACTGCTTTTTAAAGTAGCTCTATTAAGCCATTGCTTTTTTTGCGTACTTCTCACCAAGATCATACGCTTTTTTATTTGCATCGTGTACTTTAGCTGGTACTTTTGAAAGCATTGTTTTGATTAAGTGATCTCTATCAATTGCATCCATCATTGTATTAGCTATAGCTAGTGCTACAACAGATTGAGTAATAACATTACCAACCTCTTCTTTTGCAATAGTAATAATTGGAATCTCATGGATATTCCAGTTCTTTTTATCTTCTTCAGTTGGGTGAACTAGATTTGGATCAATTACAATTGTTCCACCTTTAGACACACCGTTTTTAAATAGATCAAAACTAACTTGCGCAACTGAAAGCATAAAGTCAATTTCACCATCATTTGCATATGGATAAAAAATCTCTTCATCATCAAGAGTGATATCAACAACAGTTGGACCACCACGAACCTGTGATGTATATGTTGCAGTTTTTAATCCATGACCACCTAGTGTAATCTTTGCAGCTGCAAAGATCTCACCAGCAAGAAGAACACCTTGTCCACCAACACCCGTAAATCTCATTAAAGTTCTAGCCATTGTGTTTCTCCTTATATTTTTTTAGCGAAATCATCTTGAGTTATCTTACCGCGCTTACCTTGTTGTGCAGCTTTGATATCTTCATACATTTCACAATATTCACGAACCTCAGTATCTTGTTTTAAAATACCAGTTGGAAGAAGGTTTAACTGCTCTTCTTCACTTAATGCGTCATATTTTTTCTTAGCCATTGTGATACTATCTATCCACTCTAAGTTTTCCATAGCATTCTTCATCTGGTTTTTACGACCAAGATTGATGTGACAATTTGAAAGTACATCAATAAAAGAGAAACCTTTATGCTCTAGTGCTTTAACAAAAACTTTTTCAAGTTTTTTAGGATCAAGCATACTTTCACGAGCAACAAAAGATGCACCTGAAGCTATAGCTAGTGCTGCTGCATCAAAAGTTGGGTCAATGTTACCAGCTTTTTGAGAAACTGTCCACATACCTTGAGGTGTAGTTGGAGAAGTTTGAGAGTTTGTTAAACCATAAATAAAGTTGTTAATAACTATAAAAGTTATATCGATATTTCTTCTACAACCGTGGATTGTGTGGTTACCACCAATAGCAAGTGCATCACCATCACCACCAACACATACTACATGTTTATCTGGGTTTGCCAATTTTACACCAGTACCCCATGCAACTGTACGACCATGTGTAGTGTGAATAGTATTAAAATCAACGTAAGAAGAAAATCTTCCAGAACATCCAATACCAGAAACAACACACATGTCGTCTTGACTTATGCCAAGCTTATCAACAGCACGGATAAATGCTTTTAGAATAACACCATCGCCACAACCCCAACACCATAGTGTTGGCATCTTTTCAAGTCTTAAATATTTATCATAATTAAATGCCATATTAGAATACCTCTTTTACTTTATTTACAATCTCATGCGGAGAAATTGCTCTACCATTAACTTTGTAAAGACCTTCAATATCAAGTCTTTGCGAAACTCTCTCTACCTCTTCAGTATATTGTCTAATATTAAGCTCAACACATAATACATTTTTAACTTTATCTGTAAAGTGCTTGATTCTTTCAGCTGGACTTGGCCATAGAGTAATCGGTCTAAATAGACCAGCTTTAACTCCGTCAGCTCTTAAGTGGCGAATAGCCTCTTTAGCAGCAAGTGAAACAGAACCATAAGCGATGATTAGAACCTCACCATCTTCACCAGTTAAATCATCACACATAAACTCTTCGTTGAGTTCTAACTCATCAGTGTGAGCCATAACTTTATCTTCAAGTCTTTGGATCAACTTACGACAAGTCTCAATCTCCTCAGTTGGGAAACCTTTTCCATCGTGGTGAAGACCTGTAAAGTGGTATCTGTAACCTTTAAACATTGGGTTAAGTACCGCAGGCTCTGTTGGACCACACTCATATGGTCTATAATCTTCTGGCGAACCATCAAAAGTTTTACGAGGAACGATCCCAGCTTTAACATCTTCTTGAGTTGGAAGCATAGCTTTACCATGCATGTGACCAATTGTCTCATCTGTTAAAACGATAACTGGCTGCATAAAACGATCAGCTAGATTGAAAGCACGCACAACTTCAGTATAACACTCTGCTAAGTTACCAGCACATAGTGTGATTGAGCGATAATCACCATGAGATGGATTTCTAGCCTGACGAACATCACCTTGAGATACACGAGTTGGAAGACCAGTTGATGGACCACCACGCATAACATTTACAAGTACTAGTGGTACCTCTGCCATCTGTGCAAGACCTAAATTTTCAGCTTTTAGCGATACACCAGGACCAGAAGTTGCAGTCATAGTACGAACACCACTCATACCAGCACCAACAGCTGCTGCTATACCTGCTATCTCATCTTCCATCTGAATCGCTGCACCACCTGCAGCTGGCAAAAGGTCAGATATAGTATGCATAACCTCACTTGATGGTGTAATCGGATAACCACCGAAAAATTTACAACCAGCGTCAACAGCTGCCATTGCAGCTAAGTCATTTCCAGTTGATATTACTTCTCTTAATTCAGCCATTATTTAACTCCTTGTTGGTCAAGTGACATATAGTTGTTCGCAGCAATCTTCTTTTGACGATCTTTAGCATCATCAGTAAGTTTTGCAAATTTATACTCTTTTTTGTCTGCTACATATATAGCAAAATCAGGACATGTAAGTTCACACTCATTACAGCCAATACACGCTTCAGGGTGATCTACTGAGATCATCGCACCTAAAGTTGAAGATGAGTCGTATCTCATACCTAACACACCTGATGGACATACTGATACACAGATGTCACACGCTTTACAGTTACCTGTATTTAACCACACAGGTACATTACCTGGATATGGTGTCATTCCGCCAAAAGCCATATTATCTCCTATTTTTAATTTAAGCCAATTTTCAATCTTGTAAATTAAAAGACTTAATTGTTATCCCGGATAGAATAACCTAATTTTTATTAAACTTACTCAAATTGTGCTGGTGACGCTGCTTAGTGTCACTAAAAGTTACACATAGTAGCTCGCACTGTTACCATAAGTTACTTACCTAAAACCTCTGCTACAGCTTTTCCAATCTCTGCTGGAGAGACTACAACTTTAACACCAGCTGCTTCAAGAGCTGCCATCTTCTCTGCAGCTGTACCAGCCGAACCACTAACTATTGCACCGGCATGTCCCATAGTTTTACCCTTAGGTGCAGTTTGACCTGCAATAAAAGCAACAACAGGCTTAGTGATCTGCTCTTTTATAAGTTTAGCAGCTTGGATCTCTAAATCACCTCCGATTTCACCGATCATAACGATAGCTTCAGTCTCAGGATCAGCTTCAAACATTGGCAAGATCTGTTTATAAGAAAGACCAATAATTGGATCACCACCAATACCTACAGCTGTTGTGATACCATAGCCTTCTTGAACAACTTGGTTTGTACCCTCATATGTAAGAGTTCCAGACTTTGATATAAGTCCAACATTACCCTTTTTGAAGATCATACCAGGCATAATACCTATCTTACACTCTTCAGCTGTAATAATACCAGGACAGTTTGGTCCTATTGTTTTCATATCATGCTTAACAGCATAAGCTTTTGCAGCTTGCATATCCTTAACAGGTGCACCCTCTGTTATGATTACAGCAAGTTCAATCCCAGCTTCAGCAGCCTCCATTACAGCATCACCTACAAATGCAGGTGGAACAAAGATCATAGAAACAGTAGCACCAGTTGCTTTAACAGCCTCACTAACTGTGTTAAATACAGGCTTACCTAAGTGCTCCTGTCCACCTTTGTTTGGTGTAACACCACCTACTATCTGAGTACCATATGCTAAACACTGCTCAGCATGAAAAGTCCCCTCTTTTCCTGTAAAACCTTGAACTATTACTTTTGTATCTTTATTTACTAAAATTGACATATTATATATTTCTCCTTCAACACTATGCTTGTTTTGCGGCAGCTACTGCTTTTGCAGCACCATCACCTAAGTCATTTCCAACGATTAGGTTAGATATGTTTGCGTTTTTAAGGATCTCAGCTGCTTCTGGTGCATTTGTACCATCAAGTCTAACGATAACTGGTACATTAACATCAGTAATTTTAGTAGCTTCAATAATACCATTAGCAATACGATCACAGCGAACAATTCCACCAAAGATATTTACAAAGATAGCCTTAACGTTAGGGTTTTTGAGAATAATCTCAAAACCTTTTGCAACAGTTTCAGCATTTGCACTTCCACCAACATCCAAGAAGTTTGCAGGAGTTCCACCCATATGATTGATTGTATCCATAGTACCCATAGCAAGCCCAGCTCCATTTACCATACAACCGATCTCACCATCAAGTGCTACATATGAGAGTCCATATTGAGAAGCTTCAACTTCATCAGGATCCTCTTCGCTTAAGTCTCTCATAGCTGCTACTTCAGGTTGACGACCAAGTGCTGAGTTGTCAAATCCCATCTTTCCATCTAGTGCTAAAAATTCACCAGAACCAGTTTTCACAAGTGGGTTAATCTCAATCATCTCAGCATCGTTATCCATATATAGTTTAAATAGTTTTTGTGCAAAAGTGATTATGTTTTTTTGTTCGTTTTTATCTGTAATACCTAGTCCAAATGCTAGTTCACGACCATGAAAACCTTGAAAGCCAATAGATGGATCAACAGGCACTGTAACGATTTTTTCTGGAGTTTCTTCTGCTACAGTCTCAATCTCCATACCACCCTCTGTTGAAGCCATAATAATTGGCATCTCAGCTTTTCTATCTAATACTACAGAGAGATATAACTCATCTTTAATATCAGCTCCATCTTCAATATAAAGCTTTTGAACAAGTTTTCCCTCTGGACCAGTTTGGTGAGTAACTAGAGTCATACCTAAAATCTCTTTAGATAGCTCCTCTACCTCTTCAAGACTCTTAGCAAGTTTTACACCACCGCCAAGACCACGTCCACCAGCATGAATTTGAGCTTTTACAACCCAAATTGGACCGCCTAACTCTTCTGCAGCCACTACTGCGTCTTTAACGCTTTCAACCATTATACCTTTTGGTGTTGGAACACCATATTTGGCAAAAATCTGTTTTGCCTGATACTCATGTACATTCATTTATTCTCCTTGTTTTAAAGTGGAAGTTTATTTAACTTCGTATTGATCGCGACCCATTTGGTATAGGTCATTGCCATATGTATCATTTACAACAGTTACTGGAAAGTCTTTTACAGTAAGTTTTCTTATAGCTTCAGGACCGAGTTCTGGGTATGCGATCACTTCAGCTTCGGTAATTTGCTTTCCAAGTAGTGCCCCTGCTCCACCTGTTGCTCCAAAGTAAATTCCACCGTACTCTTTACATGCATCTTTTACGGCTTGATTCCTTTTACCTTTACCTATCATCCCACGAGATCCATATTTTAACATAGTAGGAGAGTAAGAATCCATACGATAAGACGTAGTAGGTCCTGCACTTCCTATGGGATCACCTGGCTTTGGAGGAGTTGGTCCAACAAAGTAAATAATACTTCCCTCTAAGTCAAACGGAAGCTCTTCGCCCGCCTCAATCAAATCAACTAACTTTTTGTGAGCTGCATCACGAGCTGTATATATAGTCCCATTTAGATAGACTATATCACCTGCCTTAAGAGATCTTGTAGTCTCCTCAGTTAATGGAGTTGTTAAATTATATGTTTTACTCATCTTTAGAACCCCTTATATAGTAATGTGTGTGTGGCGTGAAGAGTGACACTGAACATTCACAGAAACTGGCAGTGAAGCAATATGGCACGGATTAGCTTCGATATGTACAGCTAAAGCTGTTTTTGTTCCACCCATACCCATCGCACCTATTCCAAGGTTATTTATCTCAACCATCATTCTCTCTTCAAGCTCTGCCATCTCAGGATCTTCATTCTTTGTACCAAGATCACGAAACAGAGCATGTTTTGAGCTAATAGCAGCTTTTTCAAATGTTCCACCAATCCCAACACCTACAGTGATCGGAGGGCATGGGTTTGGTCCAGCATCGCTTATGCACTCTTTTACAAACTCCACTACTCCATCTTTTCCAGCAGCTGGTGGGAAAACTCTTGCACGAGAAACATTCTCACTTCCTCCACCTTTTGCAGCGTATTCGATCTCTATTTTATCGCCCTCAACTATGTCAAAGTGGATGATTGCTGGTAGGTTGTATCCAACTGTATCTTTTAGGTTTGCACGAGAAAATGGCTCACATGTTGAAGCTCTTAAGTAACCCTCAGTATAACCTTTTTCTGTACCTTCATTTATAGCATCTTTTAAAAGTCCACCTATAACTTTTACATCAGCACCAACTTTTACAAAAAACACAGCAAGTCCTGTGTCTTGACAAAGTGGACGTGCTTCACTACTAGCTATATCAGCATTTTCTAAAAGTTGTTTTAGAACCTCTTTACTTACAGGGCTTTTTTCGTTTTCATACGCATCTTTCATAGCATCTAGTGCGTCTTTAGGTAGGTTTGAAGCAGAATATACTATTATATCTCTAACGTTTTTTACTATCTCTTCATATGCAATTTCACGCATTATTTATTTTCCTCAAAGAATTTGTTTTTGTTTAGAGTATCTATTAGTTCTTGGACAGATGCACAAGAGTTTTTGAACATCTCTTTCTCTTTTTCTTCAAGAGTAACTTCAATGATCTTTTCAGCCCCATTTGCTCCTAGCATCACAGGCACACCAGAGACCACATCGCTATATCCATACTCACCATCTAAACAAACTGCACATGGGTGGATCTGTTTTGTATCTTTAAGTATAGCTTCAACCATCAGTGCTGTTGACTTAGCAGGTGCATAGTATGCAGATCCAGTTTTTAAGTAACCCACGATCTCTGCACCACCATGACGTGTACGATCAACTATTTCGTTAATCTCATCGCTTGATAAAACATCTGAAAGTGGTACCCCCGCAACTGTAGAATAGCGTGGCAACGGAACCATATCATCACCATGTCCACCCATAACAGATGCACGGATCTGTCCGCCACCATATCCTAGCTTTTCTTGAATAAACGCTGCCATACGTGAACTATCTAAGATACCAGCCATACCGATCACACGACCTCTATCAAATCCACTCTCTTTTAATGCTACGTATGTCATAGCATCTAGTGGGTTTGATACCATTATGATGATCGCATTTGGTGAGTACTTTGCAATTCCACCTATAACCTCTCTTGTTATATTTGCATTAGTCATTAGCAGATCATCACGACTCATACCAGGTAGACGAGGACTACCTGCAGTTACCACAACAACATCACAATCAGTTAACTGAGAGATATCTTCAGCAACTGTAACTATAGTGTGGCTTCTAACTGCAGCAGCAGCTTGAGACATGTCTAGAGCTTTACCTTTAGCTACTTCTATTTTATTATCACGAAGTATGATCTCATGACAAGTTCCAAGCATAGCTAATGAGTATGCCACTGTAGCGCCAACATTTCCAGCACCTACAATACCTACTCTTTTTCCTCTTTCTCTATTCATATATACTCCTTATATTTTACTTCTATTATAAAACTATAGTCTAGTTTCATAAAAAAAGCAAAATGAGGGTTGCCCCTCACTTAGCTGATTCTAAAACAATATATTATTATATAGAATCTATGATAGCGTTTAATGTAGCAGATGGACGCATAGCTTTTTGAGCTTTTTCATCATCTGGGTGGAAATAACCACCAACATCTTGAGGTTTACCCTCAACAGCCATAAGCTCAGTCATGATCTGTTCTTCTTTTTCGCTTAACTCTTTTGCAACGTTTGCAAACTTAGAAGCACCCTCTGCATTGTCAGACTTTGCAAGAGCTTCTGCCCAGTACTGAGCTACGAAGAAGTGAGAAGCTTTGTTGTCTGGCTCACCAACTTTTCTAGATGGAGCTTTATTGTTATCAAGGTAACCTTGATTAGCAGCATCTAATCCAGCAGTAATTGCAGCTAGCTTATCACTTGGATGTTTTAGGTTAATCATACGTAGTGACTCAGCTAATGCTAAGAACTCACCTAATGAATCCCAACGTAAGTGTCCAGTTTCATTGAACTGATCAACGTGCTTAGGAGCAGATCCACCAGCACCAGTTTCAAAAAGACCACCACCAGCGATCAATGGAACGATTGAAAGCATTTTAGCAGAAGTTCCAAGCTCTAAGATTGGGTACATATCAGTTAAGTGATCACGTAAAACGTTACCAGTTACAGCGATAGTTGTTTTACCTTCACGTATACGAGCATTTGTAAAACGTGTAGCATCAGTAACATTCATAAACTGAATATCTAAACCTGATGTATCATAATCTTTTAGATACTCTTTAACTTTTTTAAGAAGCTCTGCATCGTGAGCACGGTTTTCATCTAACCAAAATACTGCAGGAACATTTTCAATTCTAGTTCTCTCAACTGTTAAACGTACCCAGTCACGGATTGGAATATCTTTAGTACGAGCAAGTCTCCAAATATCACCAGCTTCACACTCAAAACTCATAAGGCAAGTTCCATCTTCTGCAGTAACTGTTACAGTACCAGCTTCGCTAAGTTCAAAAGTTGTTGGGTGAGAACCATACTCTTCAGCTTTTTGAGCCATAAGACCGATATTTTGCATAGTACCCATTGTAGTTACATCGTACTGACCATTTTTAACACAATCAGCTACCATCTCTTCATGGAACATTGCATAAGTAGAATCAGGAATAACAGCTACAGTCTCTTCTGCACTGTCATCTCTTTGCCACTGCTTACCACCTTCACGTACAACAACTGGCATAGATGCATCTATGATTACATCGTTTGAAGCGTTGAAGTTAGTTTCATTTTTGCTAGAATCTACCATTGCAATTTTTGGAGCATCAGCTTCTACAACCGCTTGGAAAGCTGCTTTAATCTCAGCCTCTTTTGGATGACCAGCTATTTTTTTATTTAGATCACTCATACCTTGGTTAGGATCTACTTCTAACTCTTTAAATGTATCTGCATATTTTTTAAATACATCTTCAAAAAAGATCTCAAAACCATGACCAAACATGATTGGATCAGAGATTTTCATCATAGTTGCTTTTAGGTGTAGTGACCAGATAAGACCTTTTTCTTTTGCATCTTGGATAGTTTTTTTATAAAACTCTCTAAGAGCAGATACAGACATAAATGTACCATCAAGAACTTCACCTGCAAGTACATCTATGCTTGTTAGCTCTTTTCCATTTAGTGCTATAGTAACTTTTTGATCTTTATCACAAGTTACAGATTTCTCATTTGCATAGAAATCACCTTTACCACCCATATGTGCTACATACGCTTTTGAGTCTTTAGCAAAAGGCTTAAGGCGGTGAGGATTGTTTTGAGCAAACTTTTTAACAGCTTTTGCAGCACGACGATCAGAGTTACCCTCACGAAGAACTGGGTTAACAGCTGAACCTAAACATACGCTATATTTAGCTTTTATAGCTTCCTCTTCAGCGTTTGCAGGGTTTTCAGGATAGTTAGGAATGTCATAGCCTTGCTCTTGCAATTCAGCTATACAATCTTTTAGCTGACCAACTGAAGCTGAAATATTTGGAAGTTTGATTATGTTCCCATCTTCTTGTAAAACAACCTCACCTAATTTAGAAAGGTTGTCTTCAGCTTTTCCCATTGCTGCAAGAACACGTCCAGCTAGTGAAATATCTGAAGTAACTACTTCAACGCCCGCTTCTCTAGTAAAAGCATTTACTATAGGTAGTAACGAATAAGTTGCTAAAGCCGGAGCTTCATCAATCTTTGACCAAATGATTTTTGACATAATATAATTCCTTAATAGGGTGGTTTTTCCACAAAGTAATGCAACCTTGTGGATATGTAACACAATCATACTAGCTTTCATTCAATATTTGTCATTTAAAATAATAAATATCCAACTAAATGTTCAATATGTATCATTTAGTAACATGCTTTATGTTGCGTAAATGTGTAGAATAGTTACGCGAGAATTTATGCGTACCACTCTTGGATTTGACAAAATATAAATAATCAGTATCTGCTGGAAATACCGCTGCTTTAATAGCCTCAAAACCAACATTACACACTGGAATACTCGGTACACCCTTGAGTTTATAAGTATTATATATGCTTGTGTCGTTTCTTATCCTTTGTGGCGTAACTCTTAAATGGGAGTATTTTCCATAGTTTAGTGTCCCATCCATTTGCAATCTCATACCCTTTTTAAGTCTATTGTAGATCACTGATGAGACTATTGGCATCTCCTCATTATTTGCTGATTCTTTTTGGATAACAGATGCAACTGCTACAAAATGAAACCATCTTTTCTGATTAAACATACCAAATATCCTATTTGAAAGCTTTTGCATCTGCTGCTTTGATCTTTTAAGAAGTAGTTTTATTAGCATCTCCTCACTTATACCTATAGGTATTTTGTATGTATTTGGCACAAAAGCACCCTCTTTTATAGGTGCGTACTTCTCATAAAAATATTCTAGTTTAACTCTGTCTAACTTTAGATTACTAGAGAGTTGGTTTAAAAAGATATATGTAGTTTCACCTGGGATTAGTGTTATGTCTCTTAAAGCTGCTTTTGCATTTGTGAGTTTATATAAAAAATCAGCTCTTGTAAGTTTGTTTCTACCGATCTCTATCCAACCACTTTGAGGTGATCCAATAACTCTTAAATATAGGGAATCTAGTTTAGAGAGATCGTAATTTTTTGCCTTTAAATGTGATATAATCTTATTTATTGAACCATTTGGAATATTAACGATTTTTTTCGATAAAACAGGCTGATTTAGGTAATAGATGAAAGACACACTAATAATTAATAGCATCTCTAAAGTATATTTTAGTATTGTAAGCTTTTTTATATTCATTTTTTTGACACTTTCTGTAACATATCTACTCTTAAGCTCTGGGGTAAATCTTAAAAATATCAGTATAAATTCTGTAAAAATTGACAAATTATACATTAAATGGGATGAAAAATTAAATATTTACATAAAAGAGTTAAATATTTCTAAAAATAGTTCCAACTCTGAGATTAAAACTCAAGAGATGATCAAACATATAAACAAGATTGTCTACCTTCCAATACTGATCGAAACTGTTGACATAAAAAAGATCTCTTATGGTGATGCAGTTGGGAAGCTGTATTTTAATCAAAAAAGTGGTGGAAGCTTTAAGATGAGTTCAGATCAAATAGATCTAAACTCATCCATAACATCAAACGATAAATACCTAAACATAAGTATAGATAAACTTGAAAATACTAAAATAGGACTAAAGGCTAAAGCAAGTATAGTTTTAGATGCGACAAAAAACATGTTTTTTGTAGACTCTAGAGTTGAGTTAAAAGATCATATATCTGTAGAGATCAGTGTTAAATCAGATGTAAAAAGAGTTTACTACGCACTAAAATCAAACAAAAACATACCAACTACAAGCCACCTAGTTTCACTTTTAAATATAGATCCAAGAGTAATATACTGGATCGATGATGCGATCGATATGAAACACCTAAAGATCAAGCAAGCATACGGATATATAGACTACAAAAAACCATCTGATGCACTTAAGAACTTTTACGCTTACGGTATAGCTGAATCTCTAAAGTATACATATGATCAAAAACTAGACTCTATTAAGACTAAATATACAGACCTTATTTTTAAAGATGGGACCCTTTTCATACTTCCAAGTAGTTCTGCTACCTATGGCTTTGATCTTGATGCTAGTTGGCTAAGGATTGATTTTACAAAACCTCATGAGATACTAACACTACACCTACTTTTTGATGGCATGTTAAACCAAGATCTTATAGACCTACTCGCACGATATAAAATAAAACTACCATTTATACAAAACAGTGGCTATATGGACACAAACCTAATCTTAGCAATAGATCTAATCGATTTAGATGTTGATGCTAAGGGTGAGTTTTATACCAATAAAGCTAATTTTACCTACTTAGGACTAGACCTAGATCTGAGCAATACTCTTGTAAAGCTAAATAACTTTGATGTAGAGATACCTAAAATGAAAGCAAAATACAAAGATATAGCGACTTCTAATGTAGATGCAAAACTTGATCTTAAAAATTCAAAAGGTTACATTAACTTTGACCTCTCAAAACTCTATTTTTCAAACGATCTATATCTTGATACAAAAAAACAAAACTTTCAAGCAAGATACAATATAGGCTCAAATATAGATACAATAAAATTTAGTAGATCAAACTGGTCAGTTTCGGACAAAGAATTTAAGCTTGAAGGTTTTAACTCCACTTTTGATCTAGCTTCTCTAAAAGCAACAATACCAACTATAGAACTTATATCAGAAGGTATGTTTCATACATACATCTCTGGTTCTACTGATTTTAAAAAAAATAAACACAACTTAAACTTTAGTGTTACAAAATTCAAGCATAAAGACATAGAGCTTGATCAATCAGTTTTAGGCTTAGAACTTAACTATATTGAAGATCAGATAACAATCTCATCAAAAGAGGTTGCCTCTATATATGTGCAAAACCAAAAGATCAACATAAACGATCTAAATTTTAGTTATAAAGACAACTCTGTTTATGTTTATAATTCAAATATAGAGTTTGTTAATTTTTTTGATTCAAAATTTGACTTTACTTATGATCTAGGTTCACAAAATGGACTTGTAACTCTTAACAAATTCAGCTTCTCAAACAACGCTCTAAAAGATATTTTAAAGATAGATGAGAGTGTGACTTTTAAGGTAAAGAGCTTTAAAGATCAACTTATTGCAAGTGAATCAAATCTTAACATATCAGCTTTTCATAATGATAAACAGTGGGTTGTAGCATTTAATTCGCTTGAGAAAATAAAACCTTATTCCTCTTTACTAAAAAGATACAGCGTTGATAGTGGGACATTTTCACTCTACAAACAAACAGGTGAGCAAAATATAAGATTTGTAGCTAAGCTAGACTATGATTTTAAACTGCTTTCTAAAAACAATAAACCTATCTCTAAGTATATAATCAATGGAGTCTCTAATAAGGAAAATAAAACATCGATCTCTGTAAACGATCAGCTAAGTATAGACATTGAAAACTCAAATATAGACTTAAAAGGTAGTGGTACTGAGATCAATTTAGATGAACTAATTAGACTTATAAGCTCTCTTAAG